>JAHITG010000253.1 GCA_018817865.1 Spirochaetota bacterium | reverse complement strand
TCGGTTTTTTCTAATACTATAACCAATATGATCTGGAACGTACCTGCAGATGTCGGAAGCGGGATAACCAATTATCTGGTCAGGGCTACAAATACTGATGCAGGCTGGAGTACCAATGTATGGACAAGTTCTACGAATATTACAGGAGCAGCCTACCTGGAAGGGAACTATTACTGGCGTATTTACTCTTTTGACAGGGCCTGGAATTATTCTATCTCTGTTACCAATCATGCAATTTTAGATCTGAATCCTCCATCACAGATCATTCTGATCATGCCTACCAATAATTTCACTACCAATGGAGCCGCCATTGATCTTCTCTGGAATAGTGCAACAGATACGATCACAGGAGTCAGTAATTATTTTATAACAGTTACTAATCTGACCGGTGGCTGGTCATCTAATATTATTACATTGAATACTAATTATTCCATAGGCCTGTCAGCAGGGACATTTGACTGGTTTGTGCATTCACGCGACAGGGCCGGTCACTGGAGTATTCCCTCCGCTACCAACCGGTTCTATATTGATATTGCAGGTCCGTTCTTTACCAATCTGTCACCAACCAATAATCAGATCAATGTTCCGTTGGATGCGGATGTGATCTTTAATGTCTTTGATAATGTTTCTGTAATATCTCAGAGCACAAGAGTGAGGATAGCAGGCCTGACAGCCTTAAGTAACGGATCTTTTTTACCGGGGTATACCGGAAGTATTACGGTTTCTAATTCAGGCTGGAATGTAGTCCTGAACAGCCTGGCAAATTATCCTGCAGGGGCACTCATTGGTGTTTATGCTGTTGCCGAAGATACTGCTGGAAATACAAATGATATCTCCTGGCAGTTCACAACAGCCCAGGTGCCGTCAGATCCTGTCTGGATATCTGCTGTGCCTGTAGCAACCAACCGGATCGATCTGCTCTGGTGGAACCTTTCCAATGAGACCAGCTATACAGTATACCGGAGCACGGGAAATAACACAAATACAGCAACGAACATCATAGGCACCTTAGCAGATGTAACTAATCTTAATGAAAACACATGTACACCTGATACTACTTATTATTACTGGCTCAAGGCCTTTAACACGGCCGGCGGATCCGGATTTTCAGCAAGCATCTCAGCAGCCACACCTCCTGCTGCACCGGATGCACCTGTCTTTATATCCGCGACACCTGTCTCTTCAGTGCAGATCGATCTGCTCTGGTATGACCTCTCTAATGAGACCAGTTATTCGTTGTTCAGGAATACCGGTAATTTTACCAATTCTGCGACTAATATTACAGGATCAGCAATCAATATAACAAATTATAATAATATATCTCTGTTACCGGATACCTCTTATTTTTACTGGCTCAAAGCCTATAATGGAGGAGGTCCGTCACCCTTCTCAACCTATATATCTAACAGAACCCTTCAGGATTCTACAGCACCTCTTCCTGATCCGGCACAGATAACAGCCGTTGCTCTGTCACCCACATCAATCAGGTGGACGGCAGTAGCGGGTACTGATCCATCTCCTCCAATAACCTATCAATTCAATGGATCAATGAATACAAATACAAATATCGGCTGGGCTTTAAGTCAGGATATGACCCTGACATCTCTGAATCCGAATACCTGGTATACACAACGCGTAAGGATGAGGGATGCTTACTCCAATACAGGAGCCTGGTCAGTAGGGTATGTTGGCAGGTATACACATGCGTATCCTCCAGTAAACGGACAGATAATACCTTCAAACGGACAGCTCCTGATCGCCTGGGAGGCTAATAATAACCCGACAGATACAGAGTATTACGTAGAGCGGGCAAGGGACGAAAATTTCATTGAAGAGCTGGTAATCCTGAAAGACTGGAGCATTGGTACCACTGTTTCGGATGGTTCCACCAGTGACTTTAAAACATATTATTACAGGATCGTTGCTAGAAACCATGACGGAATACTATCCCAGGAATTGGTTATAACAAAGCAGGCACTTTATGAAGCCCACAGAAGGTTCAGGAATAGCGTCATTAAATATAAAGGAAACGTAAAGGTTGAGTATCATCACCTGTTTGAAAAGGATGGATATGTAGAGGCTATTATTTATGATATTACCGGTGCAATAGTGAAAAAATTTGACAGGATGACCGGTAAGAAAGGGGAAGTCCAGGTATTAATGTGGGATGGTAAGGATGGAGAAGGCAAATACTGCGGTCCGGGATATTATATTTTTTACGTTAAACCTGATAAGGAGAGATACAGGATAGTGATATGGTAAAACTGAATAAAGAATTCAGCAATAAAGTAAATGAGGTACTCTATGAATAAGAAGATCAGTATTTATATATTATTTTTACAGGTTATGATTTTTTCGTCAGTTTTCCCTGCGATTGCTTATGCAAAGGCTGTAAAAAATGCGGACTATTACTGTGAAAGAGGAATTTTTTATTATGGAAAAGGAGAGTATGATAAGGCTGCTGTTGAATGGGAAAGGGCTCTTAAACTTGATCCGGATCACAAGCTGGCAAACCGGTATCTGGTTGAGTCGACCAGGAAGAACAGTAAGCTGAATTATTGTATGAAGCAGGCAATAAAAAGTTTTCAGGAAAAGGATTATATAGAAGCATTGGAGAATATTAATACTGTATATGAGCTGGATATTGATGAACTGTTAGCGACCATCTATGTGACAAAGATCAAGATGGAGATCAAAAAGGATAAAAAATTAAGAGAAGAAGTCATTGAAAATTTTAAAAGTGATGCTGTTCAGTATGATAATAAGAGTGATGGTGCTTCAATAAAGAAAGCAGCAGGGATTTACACCACACTTGCTATCCTGGATCCGGAAGAGAAGGAGTTTAAACGAAAGCAGGATTTTTATAAAAAGAAATTACCTTTGGTCATTAAAGAGGAAAAGATCAGAGCTTATGTTGAAGCAGGAGAGGCTTATTATGAAGAAGAGAAGTATGATAAAGCTCTTAATCTGTGGAAAAATACTGCTAAGGAAGTTCCTGCGGAGATATCATTGAAAAAGAAGATCGATTCTGCTTCCAGGCTGTATACTGTAAGACAGGAAGAAGTTAAGATAAAGAGTCTTATTGAAAAAGGGGAGAGTGATCTAAAGGGCGGTTCCCTTGATTCTGCAGCGGTTGTTTTCAATGAAGTATTGAAACTGGATCCTGAAAATGAAGAAGCGCAAAAATATAAGTCACAGCTTCTGTTTCAGCAGAGGAAGAAAATAATAATAGAAAAAATAGAGGGATTACTGAAAACAGGTATTACCAGTTATAAAAGCAGTCAATATGAGCGGTCTATATCAACCATGGCGGACTGCCTGAAGTTATCACCGGGAAACAGGTTTGCAAAGAGGTACCTGGAGCTATCAACCGTCAAGTTGCTGGAAAAACAGGAGGAGACTCCTGATATACGGTCGGAGTATTATAATATTATTTTCAATTTAGTGAAAAGGGGTGAGTATTATTACAGGAACAGGAACTACAGGCAGTCCATGGAGCTCTGGGGAGCTGTATTAAACCTCTTCCCCCTGAACAAAGAGGCCAGAATGTATATGGCAAAATGCAGCATACATCTTGATAAAAGATCCGTTGATTCCCTTGTAAGCGGATATCTGGATTCAGGAAAAACACATTTAAAAAAAGGTCAAAAAGCCTCTGCTTTACGGGATTTTACCATGGTTAAGAATCTGAATGCTGATCATCCGGATATCTATGGGCTCATCCGTTCTGCAAGCAGCAAAAAAGAAAGAAAAAATGCTGATCAGATCATCAGAAAGCATTATAACAAAGGACTTTTTTATTATAAAAAGAAAGAGTACAGAAAAGCAAAATCCAGCTGGGAGAAAATTTTGGCATTTGATCCTGATCATATGGACACGATACTTAAAATAAACCGGGTAGATCATATATTGAATTATAATGAAGATAATATCCGCAAGAAAAGAGTTGTAAAGGAAAAAACAAAGATTCAGGAATATTATAATAAAGGAATAAAGTATTATACTGAGGGAGAACTGGATAAAGCAATGGACATGTGGGAAGCGGTATTAAAATTGGACCCGGATAATGTTAAAGCCAGGAATAATATTCGGATCTGCAGGCAGGTTATGAAGAGTGATGATTAATGGGTAATAAAAAAAAGATAATATTTTTTACACTGGTTCTGTTTATCCTGTCAGTTCAGATCATTTATGCAGAGGTTACTACGGTCGGGCCCAAGATACTGTATCTGAAGTCTTCTGCCCGTGTCATCGGTCTCGGGGGATATTTTACGGCATTACATGATGATATCAATGCTATCGATGAAAATCCTGCAGGAACGGCTGAGATCGAATCTGTGAACATTCATTTGACAGGTACAAAATGGATAGGGGATATTAATCATTTAAATATGAAAGCTGTTCTTCCCATGGGTTTTTTAAAGATGGATAAGGTTAAGCTGCTTTTTACATCAACATTGCTTTTTTATCCTCAAGTCACTTATTTTGATGATACGGGAACGGATATTGGACAGGTGCGGTTAATGGAAGGGTATACCGGGCTGGGTGTCTCATCACTGCTATATAAAACTGTACAGTTCGGAGTTCTCATGAAATACATTTACAGGGATATATATGAGGAGTTTTATTCATCGGTTACAGGAGATATAGGTATCTTGTTTCCGTTAAAAAAGATCAGCTCTCCTCTGTATATCGGTATTGCGCTGAAGAATCTTGGATATGATTTTAATGATATTACATTACCTTCACAGTTTTTAATAGGCTTTTCCAAGGGATACTATGAGGATGCATTGCTTTTTAAACTGGACATCGGCACTTCAGGATTGAATAATTCTGCTGATCTTATAAAAGATATGTTCTATTCTTTCGGATGTGAATATAATATTCTTGATGCTGTCGTCTTCCGGGGAGGGATCAAGTATACCAGGGAAGAGTTCCATCCGAGTTTTGGAATAGGTACCGGTAAAAAGGAATTTAAACGGTTCTCTTTATACTGGTCATTTGATTATGTTTATTCACCCTTGTTGTATATCGATGAGTATAATACCCATCAGGTCTCATTGAATATTATGCTTTTTGCGGAGACAGAGAAGCAGAGAAGGAACAGGCTCTTTCAAGAGTACAGTAAAGAAGGAAGGCTCTACTATTTAAAAAAGAAGTATTATAAAGCAGTGGAAAAGTGGGAAGAAGCCTTAAAAAATAAACATTCATCCGAGATACAGCAACTTGTAGAAGAAACGAAAAGTATTTTACCGGTTCGCAAATATAAAAAGGACAGGATCGTATACTATCGGAAGAAAAACATTATTATTGAAGAAGAAGAACATGAGGTCCTCTTTAATATTGTTGAGGAAGATATTAGTTTATTTGAAGAAAAAAATGACCAATTAAGCAAAGACGGCAAAGAAATACTGGACCTTATGGTGAAGTTGATAAAGGGTGAAAATTATAAGAGAGTAATTACTTTGATCTATTCGCGCAAGAAAGCTGCAATACATAAAGAAAGCAACAAGACCTCACTGGAGAGAGCAAAAAAGATATGTGAGTACCTGATAGCTCATGGGATAAGCAAGGAAAGGATCACTTACCAGGCATCGGATGAGATGAACAGAAGCATTGTAAAGAATTCGATCAGTGATACCATGCATAAGATCCTGCTCATCCGCTGGAAAGGTGAAGATAAAGAGAGGTTTAAATACTTTTATTTCAATGGCCTTGATGCTTATATCAGAGAGGGGTATGAGCAGGCGATCGAAAACTGGGAAGAAGCATTGAAGATAGATCCCGGGAATCAGGAAGTTAAGAGACGGATCAAACAGGCAAAAGAGGACATGATAAGGAGGAAGATCCAGTCTAAATAAAAAGAACCTGTCCCGGTTCTTTTTGCCTTAAAAATTGATTGATTTTAATTATTCAAGTAATAGATTGTTTGTATGAGATCTTCAATTAAATTGACCGCGTTTTTTCTGATGTTATATACTCTTCTTTCAGCCGGTTCTATCAATGAGGAGCTCTTCAATAAAGCTGAAAAATTCTATTCTTCAAAATCATACGATAACGCCCTTAAGATATATGAGAATCTATTGAAGGAGGAAGAATTCAAAGATCGGGAACTTCTTCTCTTTCACCTTGGCAGCTCCTATTCTTATCTTCGAAAAGAGGAGAAAGCTTACCGCATATTATCTGTGCTGTTCAAAGAGTATCCCCAAACAATATATTATAAAAACAGCCTGAAGATCATGATCGATTATCTGAAGAGTAAAAAAGAGTTTCAGGCAGCATTGGATCTTCTGGAAGAGAAATCAGTGCTGTTAAAAGGTGATGATGATATTAAAAAAATGATACTGGAGCTTTATGAATATAATGGGAGTTATCTTCAGGCATTGGAGCTTTTAGAAAAGGAGTTTCCTCTGACCTTATGGAGCTTTCAAAAAAAAGTATACTATTTAAGAGAATTAAAACGATATGATGATGCAATTAGTTATACCAGGGAACACCTTTCTCGATATAACAATATAGAGTTGTATCAGTCATTGGCAGACCTGTATGAGCTTAAAAAGGATTACAAAGAGTCCATGGCCTGGTACATGGAATTGTATAAAAGGACCAATAATATTAACTATATCATCAATCAAACCAGGATGCTTTTTTCCAATAATATTCAGGATCTGGGAAAGGAGTCCGTAAGTTTTATTTTTGAAAAACTGGGTGATAATATCGGTACCTATAAGCAGGTTGCAGAGATCTATAAAGAGTACGGCCTTTATGAGGAACTTCTCGTCCTCTATGACAGTGGGATCAAAAAAGGATATGATTTTCAAAAAGAAAAAATAAATGTTTATGAGGTCATGGGTAAATATGAGAAAGCTGTGTATGAATATTTAAAGCTACTGGATAAAAATCAGATTTCTTTTATAACGGATAAATTATATAATCTGGCTTTATATGAGGATCAATTTGAACTTATTGAAAAACTGCTTGTGAAATATGAAGAGGATTTTCCAAATAAAAAACAGCTTATACTGCAGATCGAGATCAGTCTCAATTTGAAACTGGGGCAATTTAATAAGATCCAGACTGCTCTGATGAAAAAATACTTTCCGGGAAAGAACATAGATCAGGATTTTCTGGAGAATATTATTAATGCACTTTTCAATAAAGGAAAATATGATCATATTATCAACATATATGATCAGATACCGGGAAGTGTGAAAGCCAGGATAAATGCTGTTGTCCAATTACGATATGCTCAATCATTGTATATGTTCAATAAATATACTGAATCATTGGATGTCTTAAACAGTTTTAAGCAGAGTGCTCTGCAGGACGTCGTGAAATATTATAAGGCATTGAACTATACGGGATTAAAAAAGTATGATACAGCGATCGGGTACGTAAGGAAGTACAGCAGTTATGAAGCCTTTGATCTCTATCTGAAATTGCTTATCCTTCAGGGCCAATTTAATAAAGCGAAAGATGAGATCAGGGGAGAGATCAAGAAGAACAAATATCCAAAGAGTAACCTCCTCTTTTATCAGATCGTGGTTAATATTTTTCTCAATGAAAGTGAAATCGTCGTAACTGATATGAAAAAGTACCTTGAGGTTTATCCTCATACCCGGGAGGCAAATGACTGTGTTTCTCTGCTTTTCCTGCTGAATAATGAATTTATAAAAAGCGATAAAGGAAAGAAGGAACAGGTGCTGGCTTTTTATAAATATTATTACATCCATGACTATAATAAGGCTGTAGATGTCTTGAAAAATATCACCGTGAAGGATACCAATCTAAAGAGTGTGATCTCCTTTTATCTTTCCATGTCTTTCTATTATCTGGATGAGTATAAACGATGTGTGACAGAGCTGAAGGAAATAATAAAGCAGGATACATTTATAAAGCCGTATGCACTGGAGCTACTGGGCTGGATCTATCTAAATAAACTGCAGGATAAAGAGACAGCCAAAAAGTATTATAATGATATTCTCGCATCTTATCCCTCATTTATCAACGTAAATAATATTCGTAAGCTGATCGCAGAATAAAGGAAGATCTATTTTTCATTATTTTCGCTCTTCTCTTTTTTGACGGTTTTTGTCTTCCGCCAGAAGAAGAGATCCTTCAATTTCAGGGTAATAGAAAGCCTGTTTGTCTTTTCCAGGTAGGTATACGCTGCATAAGAGTAATCGACCATGATAAGGCCTTTGGAAAATTTTGTCTGGATGCCGAATCCCATGGAGAAGTTGTTCGGAATATCATAGTTCGCTTTATAACCGGTTCTTATGAAAAAGAACTTTTGAAACAAATATTCCATTCCGAGGTTTACCTTGTAATCAGAATCCGTAAAACTTTCCCAGTAATAGACCGGTTTGACCATCGTGAGTGCAAAATGAAGGTTTTTTATTACACGGAAAGAGTAACCGAATTCCAGGGATGTGGGAAGGTCATCGGCTCCGGCTTTGGACCCGACATTTTTCAGCGCTATTCCAAAATTCAGGTCCCGCATGATAAGACGAAATTTATTTATTAAATTAATGGAGAAAGGGCTGAATTTGTATATGCCTCCAATATCAAAGGCCAATCCCGAATTATTGTTGTCTGCGATCTTTTGATAAAGGAATTTAATATTCACTCCAGTTTGAATTCTGCTGAAACTTTTTGCATATCCGGCGGTCAAAGCAATATTATAGAAAGGCATTGTCCCGATATTTTCTCCCCAGTCATTGTAATGAATAACAGGAGAGACATACAGAAAAGTTACGGAAGAGGAGAGCACTCCGGCCAGTGTCTCGGAAGGAGTAGCAAAAGCAAGGTGGTTTATGGAGACATTGTCTATCCAATCCAGTGTTGAGAACTGCAATGTGGTGAATTTGATACCTGTTAAACCGGCAGGATTGTAGTTTATTGCGTTTAGGTCAGCCTCACCATAACTTACGTAGGATCCGCCCATTCCTTCGGCTCTGGGTGATAAACCGATCTTTAAAAAATTAGCTCCTTTTATCCCCAGGTACTGACTTGATATACCTGAAGAGATATCAACAAGCATGCAAAGAATGCAGCAGGTTAAAAAGATATTAATTATTAGCTTTTTCATTTTACCACTATTACTTTTCTTATTTCATTGAACTCTTCAGTGCGGAAATTAACAAAATAGAGGCCTTCCCCGACTTCATTTCCCGCTGTGTTCTTACCGTCCCAGTAGATCGGCCCCTGGAATCCTGCAGACTGATAGCCTTTATATAAAGTTGCGATCTTTTCTCCGGATAGGGTGAATACTTCGATCTGGACCTTGGATGGTTTGCTCAATGAATATAGAACGATCGTTTTCTGACCCTTGCGCGGATTTAAAAGGTTATTCAGGATAGAGACATTATTGGCCTGCATCTGGATATCTTTCAGTTTAAAGCTCCAGGGAGTAACGCCATCTCTGCCGTCAATATAATAGACCTCGTTATCGACTGCGATCATGAAATTAAACTGGGCCCCATTACTGATCCGCACATCATCCTCTGAAAAGATGAGAGCATAATAGTTGAGCCCGTCTCCTTCGACCTTAACCCTTACCTCATCACCGCCTCCGCCAGTGGGGGTTTTATTTATATTGTATATAAGGTAGAAACTGTTCTTATCGATCGGCGGTGAATCGATCACGATATTGATCTTAAGCCGGGTTGTTCCCAGTGTTTCGGAGCCGTCAAATTTATTGATCGTATGGAGCATGTCATCAGCGGATATTACTGATACCACATGTTCAATACCGTAGCATAAAGTGCGGACATAGGAGAGCTGGTAATCCCTGGAATCATTGGTATCAAGCGAAACAGGAGGGATAGCTCCGACCCCGGGCCAGCTGTCACCGGTTGATGTATTGGTGTTCCAGACCGAATTCCATATTTCAAGGGAGAAGAGGTTTGTGGACATGTTCTCTACCGTTCCCGGAATTTGAAGTCTGACCCTTAAATTCAAAACTTCATCTGCGGAGATGTTGCTGATATTTGTCAGGATAACAGCCTGTCCGCTGACATAACTGCTGCCGTTCACAAAGAGAGAAAAAATATTACCCGTCCATGTCGGATCATCCGTAGAAACAGGCAAAACCCTGAGAGAAAGGTTGTCCGATGTATTGCCCTTATTTGTGATCAGATAGACATAATCAACATAAGTACCGCTTCGGCTGTTACCTGCAAAGAAGGCCGGGATAGAGGAAATATCATAACCTGCACTGACCGTCCATGTTGTGATATTAGTTATTAAAGTACCGCCGGTATAAAAAAATTTACCATTGAGTGTATTTGTAGTTCCTAAAACATTGGTAAAAGTTACAACAAGCTCACCCGGAAAGGAAGCAAGATAATCATTAGGAAGGTTGTAGGAGCCATAATAGTCTTTTATATTTGATACAATAGTCCCATCGAGTGTGCCCATGCTGAATAAGGTGTCAGTATTTAGGGCCAGGCAGGTGCATATTAAAAGAATCAGGAAGAATGTCTTTCTTTTTTTCTTCATTCTTTGTTTCTATCCTCTTCACGGAATGAACAACAAGAAACACGATACAGTTCAATAGTTTTTTTCATAGATAAAAGCGAAGGGCCGGACTAATGATCCGGCCCGTTCGTCTTTATCTATATTATTCGATTCTAACTTTAAACTCCAAGGTACCAACACCATTCTGAAGAACAGGGCTCTGTAATACCCATCTTACCCTGGTAAGATTGTTTTCATTACCGGCATCCTGGGTAGCATCCTGCCATGTGCCACTGATATAGTAGTAGTTGGTAGGATTGTGCGTAGATCCGCTGTTCGTCTCTGCTGAGTCGGTCATTAACCTGACAAAGTTCGTATAGATCGCATCGTCAATAGTCACGTTGTAAGCCGAAGCTGAACCAACGTTGGTATATCGGATGGTATAGGTCAGGATCTCATACGGCCTTGCACTGGTAACATTCACGCTTTTTGTAAGCTGAATAACAGGACCGGAAACTGAGGTCAGGACAAGATCAGTCTGATAGTCTCTTGCATTGGCCACATCTGATGTAGCAGGCAGAATAGCTCCTGCACCCGGCCATGTGTCACCTGTACCGGCACCAGCAGACCCTTGAGGATCCCAGATATCGAACTGGACTTCGTTGGTAGAACCGTCAGATGCTCCGCCGGGGATATTGACTCTTACTCTGAGTTCAAATCCCGTGTCAGCTGCGATTGAGATCAGCTGGTTGGATATGAAATTGGCTGAACCGGCAAGCTGGCCGTAACCGCCGCCGAAGTTAGTCCACAATTCATAAGAAGAAGCTCCCCAGGCAGGGTCAATAGCGTTTGAGCTTATCCGGACAGTCATCTGAGCTGATACATTACCATGGTTGGTAACATAGTAGGTGTAATCTACTGCTGTACCCGGTCCTCCGGATCCATTAGCCGGAGTATTGATCACGCTCAGGTCATATCCTGCTGAAACTGTGCTGACAGTAATGTTGTTAGCAGATGCATAGTTGGTATAACCACCTGTATTCGTATAACTACCCACAACTTCACCCGGATTATCCGCAATATCATTTAAATCCAGGTCACGGGCATTAGTAATGATCGTACCGGAAGGTACACCATAACCCATGATGATCTGCGGGGACAGTATACAAATACTCAAGATCAAAATAAAAATTAATGGAAACTGCTTAGACATCGAATCACCTCCTTTGTATTCTTTTGTCTTCATAGTTAAATAATAGCAATTTATGTGCCATGTGCAATATATCAAGGAAATAAAGTGTTTTTATAATGGTATATATATAAATGAATTATAAAACAATAGGAGCAGTGTTTCCCGCATAAGCATGCAAAAAAATTCATAACGAGATTTTTTACACAGTTATCTGTATTTCCCATAGATCTTTATTTCCATAAGCTGAAGGAAGTTATATAGCGTATATTTTTTATAAAAGGGTGATCCTTTCGGAATAACGATCTTTACATAGCGTGTTTTAGTATTTTCCGGATCAGATGTTCCGATGATCATCGGGATACCGCTTCCTTGAATAAAAGTAATTTTTTCGTTTTTCAAATTAACCATTTTGTTATATTTTTGCCACTTCTTTTTATCTGTACTGAAATAGATAAAGTAGAGGTAAGGATAGGCCAGTGCCCTCCAGTATGTAATGATCTTCTCTATCTCCTCAATACTGCCCAGATCGATCAAAAGGAACTGCTCTGAGCCTGCAGGATCGAAGGAGACAGCCATTCCTGTCTTATAATCAAAGGATCCGTCATTTGCCCTTTTCTGGATATCACCTTCCAGCTTGAAGACATCAGCGATAAAGGTGCTTTTAAAAGTACCTTCAACCTTTTTATTCATGGCGATGTTATATTCCCCGGTTTCAAAATCATATTTTTCTGTATACCTGTTTTTACCGGAGTCTGTTAATGTGATCTCGCTGTAATACCTGGTAAGGGGATATAATCCTTTGATCTTTATGGTGTGGAGTCGGCTTAATTTGTTAACTGAAACTTTTTTTTCCAATTTATCGGGATCAGTTCCGTATTTTATTTCTGCATATGTGCTGATGTTCGGTTTAACGGATAGCGTAACCGTATTATACTCTCTCTTTTTGACAATTATCTCTTCGATCTCCGGAAGGGGGATCCCGCTGGTCTTGAAAGAGAGCAGCTGGGAAGTGATGTATTTGCTGTCCGGCATTTGATTGATGATCTGAAAATAGTATTTCTTTCCTTTGAGGAGATTCTTCAGTGTGAGGGCGTGAGTTTTATTATAAAAGTATTCCGTGTGAATATCTGTGATCTTTTTAGGGTCAAGGCCGAACCGGATCTGCCCCAGCGTCTCATAATCCGTATCCCATTTGACCGTGGCTTCAGTATTTCTGATATTGTGAACAGCGACTTTCTGTATCTTCGGTTTAATATCAGTCGTATAGTAACACTGAATATTAGCGACCTCTATACTATTATCTTTTGTGCCTTTAAATTTACTATGCTGGGGGATCTGGATCCTGATGAATTGAGCTGCTGTATTTTTCAGATCGATGGTTTGTACCCTGTTGTTTCCTTTAACAGGGGCCTTGCCGGCATTGATGTTCTTCTGTACGACTGACCAGTTCAAGTAATCTGTACTGCGCAGTATCTGATAGGACATGCTGAATTCATTTTTATTCCAGTGAATAGTGATCTCTTTTACATAGTTTATAGAGCCGAGGTTAATAGTTATGAACTGCTCGCTCTGCTTTATATTTCCGGAAGCGCTATAGGATCCTTCGTCCGTGAGCAGATTGGATGGATCGTTAAATGTCGTTTCTATGATCGAAATTGAGTAACCGGTACTGATGTTTAGTAAGAATAGAGTAATTAGTATATACTTGAACATATTTTTATTATTATCGGAAAATAATAATTATAACTTTGAAAAACTTCTAAAAAATCATATTTTTTATCAGCATTTAATTGAATTCATAATGAAAAGAATCAACTAAATATACTGTTTGAAATTATTTTTTCTAATAATTTTTTAGATCTGCAGTGGTGGTCCGCTTGATCAGATGTTTTTTATGATCTGCCGGGTGAATTCCGAGCATTTTACTTCTTTAGCATTCTTCATAAGGCGCGCCAGGTCATAGGTTACTATTTTCTGTTCAATGGTTTTTTGTATCCCTTTTTCGATCAGGTTCGCAGCTTCATTCCATCCAAGATGATCAAGCATCAGTTTTGACGATAGCAGAAGGGAAGATGGATTGACCTTATCCTGACCTGTATACTTCGGAGCACTGCCGTGAGTTGCTTCAAATGTCGCAATACTGTCTCCAATATTTGCACCGGGAGCCATCCCCAGTCCGCCGACCTGAGCAGCACATGCATCGGACAGGTAATCCCCGTTCAGGTTTGAAGTGGCGATCAC
>JAHITG010000252.1 GCA_018817865.1 Spirochaetota bacterium | reverse complement strand
TCCTGGATTACACCTGATGACCAGGATTATCATTATACGGCTATCTCTTATATGTCTTCCTCCCGGTATCCAGATACACCTCATGAAGGCCAGCTGGTTGTTAAAGTCACAAATGCGCCCAATACATATGCAGAATATTTTTTTAATACTTCCCTTGGAGGATATAAATACTTTTCCGCTTTTGCCATGGATCAGGTTGATAATCATAGTGAACCGGCTTTCGCAAATGTTTTTATAATAGATAAACCGGTTAAGCTGGCCGGCAATCTTATTCACCCGGCAGATAATAATATGCAGGTGAAGATTTATATCGACACCTACCAGGCCGGTCAAAAGGTGGATATAAAGATATACAATATGAAAGGAAAGGTAATGAAATCATTTGGAGAGAAGACCCTTTCTCCCGGTCGAAATCAGTTTGTCTGGCCGGAAACAGAGGAACAGCTTAACGATATCCCTTCAGGTATTTATATTCTCTCAGTAACAGGTGACATAGAGCAGAGAGAGAAGATTGTGGTGGTGAAATGAGAATACTGGTTATTATTTTTACTATTTTTTTATCTGCTGTGTGCGCTTATCCTTATGCCGGATCTGAATTTCTCCTTCTGGATACAAGTGTCCGGGCTGCTTCTTTAGGCGGAGCTTATATGGGTTCCTTTTCCGGTGCAGACGGGCTCCATTATAATCCGGCCTCATTGAACGGTACTAAAAATTTCAGCATTTCTTTAAAAAATATCCGCTTCATTGATGATTTGAGTTTTAAATATATCTCTATCGCTAAAGATATATATACTATACCGCTTGCTCTTTCTGCAGGCCTGGTCTCCATGGATGATATACCCATTTATGATAAGGATGAGAATTATACAGGGGATATAAAAGTTTATGATTTTTTTGGTTCCTTAAGCGGGGCTTACAGGTTTAAATATTTTTATACCGGCATTAATATTAAATATATTTATAGAAAGATAGACCAATATTCTGCTTCAGGAGTGGCTTTTGATGTGGGCATTCTCAAGCAGTTTGATATTCCTTTTCTTTCCTTAATGGGTGGTAATAAAAAGAATAATTTAACCATCGGGCTGGTGGGGAGAAACTTGGGAACAAAAATTAAGTTCGACCAGGAAGCTGATCCCTTGCCCACTGAGATTGGAATGGGACTGAATGCAGGTATAATTAATAATAAGCTGATTACAGTAGGCTTGTTTGCTGATACAAGTATAATATTAAACGATGATATCTCAATCCGTACAGGATTGGAAGTAGGGTATAAGAATACGATTTTTATTCGAGGTGGTAAATCCTTCATCTATAATGATACTATCACTGCTGGTTTATCGCTTCATCTGCCTTTAGGAGGTAAAGTAAGTACTTATTTTGGTTATTCTCTTATTATGGTAGAAGATTTTAACAACAATCATGCGGTCGGAGTAATAATAGGATTGTAAAGGAATGAAACGGATGCAGAAGATTAATTTATTCATAATTCTGATTTTTCTCATGTTATCACCATCTGTGCAAGCTCAGGAAGAGGAAGCGACAATTAATCTGGAGACACAGATTCAGGCAGGAGTCCGTTTTGAATCACTAACTAAAAAGGGAATACCCAAAAAAGTTCTTTACCGTGAAAAAGTATTTGACTATTTTATTGAACCTTTTTATCAGAAAAGCTACTGGAATGTGAATCCGGATATACAGGTAATCTCTTCTGTTAATTTTTATGAGAAATATCAGGTGACAACAGAGCTTGGGTTCAGTTATTTTCTTAATAACTATATGCTCTTTGCTGATAGTTATCATGGAGAAAATTATGAGTTTGAAAGCTACCGCTGGTATCCTTCGTTTATCAGAGAAGAGTATTTGGGGAGTTATAGTGTAAAATTTGAAACATTAAATGAGGATGAACAGTTTAATACTGCAGTTGCTTTTGGACGTATTAATCCTGAATACACACCATTAACATTTAAGAAAAGACACAATGGGATTCAATGGGAGATATTTGATGAAGAGACAAGATTAATTTTGACAGGATCCCAGCTTAAGAATTTCGGAAATACAAAAAAATATTTATTCAGCAGCCGTTTGGAGACTGATAAGCTGGGACCGGGAACACTCAGTGTCAATTTTGTAAACTCCTGGTATGATTTTAATAAGCAGGATACATTAAAAGATACTGAATATTATCAGGAGAGGGAAGCCGGCGGTGCCAGTGTTTATTTAAAGTTTAAGGACAAGACTTCATGGGACAGGAATGGAGCCCGTCTTAAGAAGGTGAAGATAGAAGCAAAATATGAAAACAATAACTCATATGTTCAGTTAGACGAGTTTATACCAGGGACATCGGTCGAGGAGAAGTATCTCTTTGATGTTCATGGTTATTCCAGGCAGGAGAATGATATCCGGTATGCTGATTTTAATGAATATTTTATCTATCGTGTCATTCTTCCTGAAAATATCAAGAGTATAAGAGTGACGAGTGAGGTAGCAGGAGATTATGTGATAGATTACTCCTTTGATAATGAGAATTATAAATTGCTTGCATCCAATGAAGAAGTAATTGACGCAGAAGTGTTTCAGCAGCCTTCCGAAGAGATCTTCCTTATGGATGTTCCAGCTTCTGATACCTATGTTTTCCTGGAGATTGCTGATGATACTCCTGATGATGGTTATGGAGGGGATTTGTATAAAGTGGAGTATTATGAAGACGGTCAGTTAAAATTAACATTCTCTCCCTCCGATGAGAACGGCTCTGATGAGTCGAAGTATTTATATAAGGATTTTTACAGTGTTTACCGTGTGGATAATGGAACGGGCCATCGTTTTGCCGATGCAGGAGGTTATTTTCGATACCGGTTTCCTGTATCAAAAGGGGCTAAAAATGTTAAGTTCCGTATGCTTTTAAAGAATGACTTTAAGGTTCGTGCTTATTTAGAAGGATTTGAGGACGAAGCTAATATTCTTCATTCAGAAGGGCAGGAGAAAGAAGGAGCGAATGAAAGATTTTATGAGCTATCACTTGAGAGTTATCAGGATATATATAATAATACTTATGTGTCCCGCTCTAAAAAAGTGATAGGCCTTAGTTATAAGGTGAAGTTATTTGATATTAATTTCTATCTGGAAGCAGATAAATTTATAGATGAACGGCTTTATGCTAACCGGGAGATAAAGTATAAAGATCAGTATGCTTACCTGGTCAGAGCAGAGAAGTCTTTTTCTAAACATCAAATAAATATAAATTCAAAATATTACAAGATCGAACCTGAATATAAACTGGATGAGTTTGTGGATGATAATGATGACCAGGATGAGTATATTGATGAATTAGAACCCTTCCATATTGAAAGGAAATACTTGAATTATGATCCAAATATTGATATATATAATTATAATCAGAATTATGCTGAGCTGTATGATGAACTCCCTGATTATACATATCAGTGGAATATTAATGATATCAGTTATTTTCGTTATGATCAGCAGGGATTTGACATCTCTTTTGAAAAGAATAAATTGTTTGATCATTTTAAGACTGGAGTGTACTATTTTAAAGTAGATCAGATTTCACAAGAGCGGACGAGCGATAAGGTGGTTTATAAGTTATCCTATCTTGAACCTTTGCCTAAGGATAGTTATTTAGATAATGAGTACAGGTTTGAATATGTGAAGGATGGCCGGGAGCTTTCTGAGAATAATAACAACGTACGCAACTTTTTTAAATTTATTTATACGTATTGGGGTATTAAAAATTTGAACTGGCAGTTTGGTGCCAACCAGATCTATTTTAATAAAAACCTTGATAAGGAGACATCCGATTTAACATCTGAATTTATTAATTCATTG
>JAHITG010000251.1 GCA_018817865.1 Spirochaetota bacterium | reverse complement strand
TATTTGGTAATTCGTGGTGTGGGCAGCAGTCCTTCTACAGGAAGTGTCATTGACAGTGGCGGCGGGGCGGGAAATGAGTGTTTTAATATACAGAACAGTAAAAATATTAAAGTTTTAAATTTGCATTTAAAAGCTGCCTCGGCCAATAATATTTTAATTGATCACTGCTCTAATGTCATTGTTTCCAATTGTTATATAAAGCAGAGTTCTGCGAATGGAATTAGAATAGTTAATTCGAGTAATACTACGATCATTGAAAATAAGATCGGAGACAATAGTGATCCCAATAATAATTTCGGTATTCTTGTAGAGGACAATTCCGGTAAAAATTATATTTTTAACAATGAGATCTGGAAAAATAAATATGCCGGCATTGAGATAAGAAACGCAAGTTCTGACAATACTATTCTATCTAATCAGGTTCATGACAACGGGGAAGAAGGAATAAAAATTCATAAAGGAGGCGGCAGTGCTTCACTATATACTAAAATTATAGGTAATAGAATTTATAATAATAACAGTGATGATGAGACAGATAAGGGCGGAATTCGTGTAATAGAAGATTCGGATTATACGGAAATAAGAGATAACCGGATCTATGCTAATAAACATGAATGGAATATCGGCATAAAGAATGCCAGGAACTGTATCATAAAAAATAATACAGTATACAACTGCAGCGGCAGTGGAGGGGAAAGAGTAGGCATGGGTTTCTGGTTTGTAACCAATTCGGTGATCATTAGTAATGAGATATATGGCAATACTTTGGATGGGATTAAGATGACGGATGATTCCATACAAAACAGAATGGAATACAATGTCATATACAGTAACGGGCAGTATGGTATTTATATTAATGTCAATTCCCATGATAACAGATTTTTCAGGAATTTAATATACAACAATAATTTGGATGGCGTCAGGGTTGGGGATAATTCATCCCGTGCTTCTTTTATAAACAACACTTTTTTTAAAAATGGCGGCAGGGGCATTATATTTAATAATGCCACTACAACATCCTGCACTTTAAGAAATTGCATTTCTCAAAGTAATGGAGATGAAGGAATAAGGGTTGTCGGTAATCCGAGTCCTTATCTGGTACATACATATAATAATTCCTATGGAAATAATGTTGCTGATTATCAATATGATAATAGTGCAACTGATGCAACAGAAATAATAAAAGATTCTCTTTTTCAGTCAACAGACCCGTCATTATCCGGTTTTTTATGGATATCATCAAACAGTCCTTGTACAAATGCAGGCGATCCGAATGATCCTGTTCCGACTGGTGGTGAACCAAGAGTTGACATTGGCCGTTATGAATATATGACGAATGGCAGCGGGTGTGTGTTTTTATATCCTTTCGCGGAAGAAGATACCAGAAGAGTTCAATTAAATATGTCTCAGCCTTTATATTCATTTTTAAATAGTACACCTGTAGATCCATTACAGGGAAGTCCTTTTATTAGAAGAAAGAAAGATTATAATAAAAATGATTTATCGATCCTTTTAATAGATTTTTATCAATCCAAAATGTCTTTGCAGGGGAAAAATGAAATACACCCTTGTTTTTATTCCAAGTTTTTAATAAACTTTATTTTACATCCTCATAATAATATGATAAATGATTTTAAATTAAAAAACAGATATCAGGATTATCTTGAATACTTAATTGATAGTGGGAATAGAAAGTATAAATTATGCAGAAAAAATTAATAAATTTTATTATTGTATTCTTATTTTTATGTACAAATTTATTTGGATCGTTTACTTTGGAGGAGTTTACCAATCTTGTATGGCACCGGTATCCTGATGATAATAATCCGCTTCCTATTATGAGGCCGAGTGGTAAGGGCGGGTTTGATTCTTATGCCGTATTTAACTGTGGTATTACTGTTAAAGACGGCCTCTATTATATGTTTTACAGGGGTGAGGACTGGGACGGCAGATGGGATGGAGGCGATAAAGGGGGACCTTCTAAAATCGGCTTAGCTACAAACCGCAGTTTATTTGGCGGCTGGAAGAAATATTCAGATGAACCAATAGTGGATATTACTGAATCGTATGAACACTGGAGTCCTCCTAATGATACCTGCGGCGGTCTTGAAGACCCGCGTATATTTAAAAAAGATGATACATGGTATTTAACATATACAGGTTATTATGGAAATACGGAGACCTGTATTGCTACTTCAAAAGATCTGATCAACTGGACAAAACACGGTCCTTTCTGTCCTCAAAAAAATGCTGTTATTCTTCCAGTTAAGATAAATGGAAAATACTGGGCTATTTACGGTACTGCTAATTTCGGTTATGGTTATAATACAGGTGAAGATCTGACAACAGGCTGGCAATGGTATGATGACAGTTCTTTTATGCATATGAGAGGGGGTGATCCCTGGCTTTTTGACCATATGATGCTGGAGTCTTCTGCCCCGCCGGTAATTTGTGAAGACGGAGTATTTTTTATTTATTTTGGTAAAAATATGCAGTATGAGTTCTGTAATGATAATAAATATGTAAAGAAAAGAGATGTGGATTTCTGTAATCCGTATACCCATTTCTGTAATCCGCCCGGCACCCAACATCCTGAGTCAGGAGGATTATATGCATTGGGCTGGGCAGTGGCGCCGTTAGGAAACTGGGATACCTATAGTTTTAACAATGATACATATATACAGGGGAAACTGCTTAATAGAGCAAGGCATGCATTTTTTGCACCCAGCCGGATCAATGACCCGGGTGCTCAAAATAATATTGTCCATCCCGCAGGAATTACCTGGGAACACAGCGGGCAGGTTTATAATGCTGTTTTTGGTGAAAGCCTGTTAAGGATAATAGAGGAGAACCCCGGTAATAAATTCAGGGAAAGATGGTATTTTCATTATGGAGGAGCTGACACTTTTATGGGAGTTATTTATGCTGATTCTCCTGATACCAAGATAGTGTTAAAATATCATTTACCTGTTGTCGAACCCACCCTGACAGCAGGTGACCCTGATAAGGATGCAGCTTATAATCCGACTGCTGTAACCAACAGC
>JAHITG010000250.1 GCA_018817865.1 Spirochaetota bacterium | reverse complement strand
GTTGAACTCCTGGCAGTTGAGACAGTTACAGTCAAAGGAATGCGCCCTGTTGGTTATACTGAACTCGATACCGGGAGTCGTGAATCCCCGTGTCGATTCCACGGAAAAATGATCAGGCCATACAATTCCGGAGGCACTGCCGGTACTTGTGTGATAGGGGTCTTTATTAAAATTCAGGTCAAAATAATGCCAGACATTATCGTCACTCACCTCATCCCATGTATTCGGACCGTAGATAGTGAGACAGTCCAGCACATCAGAGGTGGCGCCTGTCTCCTTCATCTGGTCCCCGGTATCCTTGTAGCCTACGGCAACGGAAAACCGCACCTTTTGAGGCAGGGTAATACCGAGGTCCTCCCAGGGAATGCCTATCTCTACCACTTCTGTGGTCTCATCGAACCAGGATTCCCCGCACTCATTCCAGTTCCAGGATGTATCAAAAACCCCTGTCTTGTTTATGGTACAGACGATCTGCTTTTCCCATTCGGCTGAAGGATTCAGAGTGGTCTCTGAATTCCCTGCAAAATCATTATTCCCGGACCCGGAGACCTGGTCCGTATCCAGAGTAATGGTGATATAGGAAAGTCCCCCGGATGTCAAATCCAGAAATTTGAAATAGAAATAGAGGATATTTGTATCCGCCGTTATCTTCGTATCCTGTATTTCGCAGTTCCCCCAGTCAAAGCCTCCGATCTCCCTGACATCATTTCCGCTCCCGCTCCAGCTGCCGTTCGCATCCTTCCACATATAGATACCGTTTGAAATGTGACAGACATTGGTGTGGTTGTTGTATCCGGCAACACCCCAGTCATTCCCGCTTCCGTCAACCGTAATGAACGGCGGATCAATAACAAAGGAATTGGTCTGGCTGTACCGTCCCCAGTCTGCTCCGTCATAAGCGGTGATCCGCCAGTAATAGGTGGTTGGAAGATTCAGTGTCGCGGCTATCTGATACCAGGAATTGGTCGAGCCGGTATCCGTATTCACAATTGGAGAGCCAAAATCAGCATTATCATCCACCCAGATATGGTAGTTCTGGATCTTATCCCCGTCATCATCCAGCGCATTATACCATTTAAACTTTGGCCTTCTTGTATAATATCCGGTTTCTCCATCTTTAGGAGAGATCAGATTTGTTATATAGGACAGAGTATTAATTACGTTATATCTGAAATTGGTGTCCCCATCACTGTATTTAAACGAAAGAGTTAAAAGGTCTGCATCCGCAGCAGCAGGAGGATTGGCCGTGGAGGTCATGGCGTAATAGATCACGCTTTTTCCGGAATCAACTGGCGGAATGACGGCCTCATAGGATGTACCGGCTCCCGTTGCCGAAGAAAAGGAAGATGTTGTCCAGTTATTAGTGGTCCACCGGATAAAGACATACTCCTGGGCACATTTTGCATAATCTAATCTAAGATTGATAGTAACAGAAGTAACATGAGAAATACTTTGTCCAATATTCGAAACAAAAGTCAAATATGTGGGGAATGCAGATGTAGTCATGATTCCAAAGCTATCCGGATCTGCAGAAGGATTGGTACGAGAGACAACAGTAATATAATTATTAGGGGAACCTTTCCATATAGCATTCCCCCCTCCCCCATCCTGGTTAATACTCCATACGTTGTCATAAGTGGTTATCCAGAATCCATCACCCCAGTTGGGAGACCAGCCGGACCTGCTGATCTTGAACTGATTATCGAAAACCGGATTAATGACTTTTCTGCAGTACTGTGGTGAAGCGTAGCGTGTGTTGAATTCATTATCCGTATCAAGGTCCCAATCTTTATGATCTCCCGGTAGGTAAACTCCTGCTCCATACCCTTCATTATATATATGAAAATCATCAATATAAATATCATTATTATTATTTACGGTTTCCCGTACAGCTATATAGACCTGGACATAAGCAGTATTGGCTGGGGCGGTAGCAGTAAGATCATGATAATACCAGGCGCTGAAAGCCGGATTCGTGAAAGTCTTACTATCAATCCCCACTTGAACTCGGGATGAATTTAGAAACAGGATATTTATCTGAAGTTCTGAACTGCCAACAGCCCCTGCTTCATTTCGTACGTAGAACCAGCCTCCTGCCCTGTAGTTGGAACCAGGCGATGCTCCCAGAGCAGAAAAATTTGTAGAGCGGACACCCCTCCCATTATAACCAGCTGTCGGATCAGTAAAATTTATACACCATGTACCAGTATGTGATTGAGCTGATGAACGTGTTACTCCAGCACAGGAAGTGGTAATTTCATTCCAGTACTCTGCACTATCACATGCACCACTGCCTATTGATTCAAAAGAAGGATTGTTA
This sequence comes from Spirochaetota bacterium, assembly GCA_018817865.1. Taxonomy (GTDB): domain Bacteria; phylum Spirochaetota; class JAHITG01; order JAHITG01; family JAHITG01; genus JAHITG01. Next base: position 6,641 of record JAHITG010000250.1, on the reverse strand, counting down.
TTTTCTAAAATATTTGCTCCACAGGTTATAACAACAAGGTATAAATTAGTTATTAATAAAATGATCAAATACAAAAAAGGACGGCACCAATTTTTTACTGAAAATAAAAAACAAAATTTTTTTAATAATGAATTTTGATAAATACAATTGTAACCCTTTTGTTGTTTAAAAATTTGATTTTTTATATTAAAAGTTAATTTTGGCAAGAAAAAATTCGTAAACCCTGTAATAATTTTATATTTTAAGGTTCTCATTTTTTTATTTTATAGTTTAAAACGATTCTCTCTTATTTTAAACTATACTCTTAAAATCGGCTTAAAAAACAAGTAAATTACACTTTTTTACCTTCTAATACATATTATACCCCAGATAATTACAATTTCAATGTTTTTTAATAAAATATACTGCATCCGATCTGATTCTTATTGACAAACATTTCTAAATTAATATAGTTATTAATGTTATAAATCCAGTGTATAAGGAGTAAAATATGCAGGCGATCGTAGACAGAATAGAAGGAAAGATCGCGGTTCTTGAGATCGAGGGAGAGGCCCTTATCGAATGCCCCAAAAAATTCCTCCCCAAAGGGACAAAAGAAGGCACCATCCTGAATGTCTCCTTCCAGATCGATAAAGTAAAAGAACTGCAGCAGAAAGAGAAGGTCAAAGCATTACAGGAAAGAATGAAGAAACGCAGGTAAAGTGAAAAACAGGAATCCCCTTATTTTTATTATCCCCCAGTTCTCGCCCAGGATCGGATACGGCCATCTGAAACGGTGCCTTACCCTGTACCGGAATTTACAAAAAAATTATTCACCTGAAATACTTTTATTAAGAAAGATCGAAATAAAAGAAAGAAACAGATTTTTCAAGGACCGGGAAAACTTACTCTCCTATATTAAAAAAAAAGATCCGTCATTTATAGTCCTGGATTTTCGATATCATAAAAAGAACCTGATTCACAGACTATCCCTGATGGCTCCTCTGATCTTACTGGATGCAATTGGGATAGTTCCTTCTTCTCAGAGAATATTCTATATTAATCCAACTACTCCCTTATCATATCGTTATCTGGACGAGAGCAGCTTCAACTATGACGGGGCGGAATACCTCCCTGTTAACAGGGAACTGCTGCGATATGCACATAAAAAACAAAACATGGACAATAATGTTTTCTTAAGCTTTGGAAATAGTGACCCAAATAAGTTAACTCTTAAAATGGCTAAACAGATAAAGAAAATTAATTTTCAAAGCACCCTCTTCATCAGCATAGGGAAATACTTCCGTCACCAATATAAAGCAGTTCTGGAGAGTTATGTAAAAAGTAATTTTAAAAAATACAGGATTATAAAAGATCAGGAAAACATCATCCCATTCCTGCATCAGTGCCGTATGCTGATCACTTCATATGGCATAACAGCCATGGAAGGGTCATTGCTTGGGAAACAGACAGGCCTTTATAATAATTCTCTGTATCATTCCAGACTGGCCGGTTTCAGGAATGATCTTTTCCACTTAGGTACTCATCCCTATACTGTCAATTCTGTTTTAAAAAAGCGCCTGCTGGCTTTCATTAATGAGGAACCTAAAAAGCTTCCTGTTACACCTGAAAAAAATTATAATGATCTCACTGTCTTATTTAAACAAGCCGGTAAAAAAGTAATTATCAGAAGGCCTGTAGAAAAACAGATCTGCCCTTCCTGTCTGAGAAACTGTTCCCGGTTGATCCTGAACCAGATCGAAAAACAGATATATCATTGTACATACTGTAAAACGAATTTTTTAATAATTCACCAAAAGAGAAAGGAAAAAAGGATCTATAACCATTCCTATTTTAATAAAGAATATAAAGAGCAATACGGCAGGACTTATCTTGAAGACAGACAGAACATCTCAAAACTTTCGGATGAGAGGCTGAAGATCATTGAGAAATATTTAAGAGGAATTAAAAAAGGAAAAAAATTACTGGATATCGGATGTGCGTATGGATTTTTTCTTGATCGGGCAAGAAAAAGAGGATTTAATGTAAAAGGAATTGAAATTGAAAAAAACGCAGTCACCTTTATTAAAAAGGAATTAAAGATAGAGGCTGTTTGCGGGAACTTTTTAGAGTACCCGCTCCAGGATAAATTTGATGTTATTTCACTATGGTATGTGCTGGAACATTTTAAGGACCCTCAGACCATAATAACTAAAATAAAAAAATTGCTGAAAAAAGAGGGGATGCTCTGCTTCTCCGTTCCTAACGGCAACGGACCTTTCTACTGGTACAACCGAAGAGGATGGCTGAAGGCTCACCCGGATGATCATTATGTTGATTATTCCGTCAGGGGTTTAAAGATCCTGTTAAAGAGAAACGGATTTAAACTGCATTATAAAAAGAAGACCGGGTTTCATCCGGAAAGATACTTAAACGCTCCCCGGGTCCTTCTGTCATTTATAAAATTATTTAAAACAGGTGATACCATGGAGCTTTATTTTCGAAGAAAATAATTCGAAGAAAATAATCAAAAATTTGGGGTATCAATCACTACTTTCAATTTTATAATTTTAAGATTCCCTCTTTCCAGGCTGTTGCAAAATTAAAGGTTAATGTAATAAGGGGCTTTACCCTACGGGCACAAGTAGCCCCGCTTAAAATAAGCTATTTTCACTCCATAGACGGGCCTAAAGGCCCTTGCTACATTTTACGATAGCATAAATATAAATTTTGCAACAATCTGTTTCGCGGGAATGACAACCTGGTTGGAGATAGCATGGAGATCTATTTTCTTCGGATGTAATCCGAAGAAAATAATCCAAAGGAAATGATCAGGAAAAAAAATAGAGAAGATAAACTAATAACAGGATATTATATGATCGAGTGTCATCTTCACGGGACCTAAAGGTCCCGCACTGCATTTTCAGGCTCATAAAAAATAAAATCAGGTCTGCTTACCATTGGAGGTAATGGTGTCTGCCCCTACTTTCAGTTTAATATGCTCGCGTGTAATAACATAAACTCCGGATATCACAAAAATGATGATCTGAAAGATCCAGATATACATCGATAAAGAAGCAATAACATTATATTCATATGTATTCACTTTTACAAAAGCGGGATTAACAAGGTAAAACGCAAAGAAGATACTGGCATGGAACGGGCCGATAGCTCCGGGCCCGGAAGGGATGGATACACCCAGCACGAGCAGACAGACTAAAAGCAGGGTAAACATTACCGGGGAGATGGCCATGGGAAAAATAGTAAAGATATCCATACTGTATAAAAACAGGTAATCGGTAACACAGATGACCAGCCATACCAGCACTGTATATAAAATAAAAATTATAAGATTCTTCAAATTTTTAAAAATGTGAAATCCTTCATAGAACCGGTCCATCATAATAATAAGCTTGTCCATCAGGATTTTTGACAAAAAGAAGAATACTTTTTTAAAGATCTTCATGACAAATTTTTTATTGAAATAAAAGATCACCAGAGTCACTATTGCGAAGAGATAAACTCCGAGGCCTAAAAATCCTACCCTGTAAAACATTTTATCCGGGATGATCTTCAGCAGCAGGATAAAAATGATCCCGATACCCACCACAAGCCCGTCAAAGACCCTCTCCAGAACTACCGTACCCATTATCTTACTTTTACTGATCTTCTCCAGTTTATGAAGGAAAAAAGCCCGGTATACTTCTCCGGCCCTGGCAGGCAGGATCGAATTGACCATAAACCCGGCGATCACGGTCTTGAATAAGGAGCTAACTTTCAGCTCTTTATGCCCCGGAAAAAGGAACTTCCATTTATAGGCACGCAATAGCAGGCTTATAAATATTGTCCCAATGATCAGCAGGGTGATCTTCAGGTCGATCAGACCAAATGCATTTAAAAACTGTTTATGATCAATATTGTGAAGGATAAGGTCCAGAAAGATAAAACTGATCCCTATCTGGATACAATAAGATAAAAAATTTTTATTCTTAAAAATATTATAGAGGAGGATGATAATAAAAAAGATGATCGAAACAATGATATAAAATCTCGGGTCGGTCTTTATCCTGATAAAAGAATAAATGATAGGAAGACCCAGCAGAATACTCTTAAAAATTGATCTTATTATATTCATTATTCTATACTATGCACCGTATTTATTCAGTTTCATAGCCGAGGCCAGCATCAGCGGCAACGAATCAATAGCATACATAATACCAAGGCTTCCTTTTAAACATTCCGTCTCCGTAAAACGGGATACTTCATTTTTTCTGATATAGGGAGAATGAAGCAGGAACGGATTGGGATGCCAGGAGTGTCCGGAGAGTAGCGATGGTGTTGAATGATCTGATGTAATGGCCAGAACAGAAGGTTTTAATGATAAAATATCCGGGATGATCTTATCCGTCTCTTCGATCACTTTAGCTTTGCTGTCAAAGTTACCGTCTTCCCCGTAAGAATCTGTCTTTTTAATGTGAATATAGAAAAAATCATATTTATTATAATTATCCTTTAAGCAGGTTATCTCGTCTTTGATCGTCTCTCCCTTAACTTTTAAAATATCCATTCCAACAAGCCGGGCCAATCCGCGATACATCGGATAAGTAGCGATAGCAGCCGGTTTCAGTTTAAAGAGCTCTTCCATTGACGGTATAGGCGGGACTTTTGCGATCCCCCGCAGTAAGGCGGTATTAGCCTGCTTTTCATCCTTCAAGACTTCTGTTACTCTATCAATAAAAGCATTAATGATCCTTTTAGCCTTTTCAGCTTTAGGATCAAGGGCATCGGCATACTTGATCTTAAGACCGGTCTTCTGCGGATCTGCATCGGATAATGGCTCCTCAAGTCCTTCTCCCCTGAAGACAACAACGAACCTGTGTTCCTTTCCTGACCTGATAGTGATCTCTACATCCTCAATTTTAGTTATCTCTTTCTGAAGTTTCTCACACAACTCTTCATTCTTCTCTGTAGGGATCCTGCCTGCCCGGCGGTCCGTAATGATATCTTTATCATCTTTTGTAGCAAAATTCGCTCTTGCAGCCAGGTCCTGTTTTGTTAACGGGAAATCGATACCGGCTGCTTCAAGGATCCCCCGGCCGATAAGGTGGCGAATGGGGTCGTAACCGAACAGGGAAAGATGAGCCGGACCGCTACCAGGGGTGATGCCTACACCGACCGGATGCGTTAAACCCAAGGCAGACTCTTTTGCCAGTTTATCAAGATTCGGGGTCTTTGCGTATTCAAGTTCGGTCTTGCCATCTTTAAAGGGCAGACCTCCAACTCCATCCATTACAAGCAGAACGATCTTATTCTCATTGGAAACGGTCAGTTTCTTTATTAATTCTTCTGAAAGCATTATATATCTCCTGATAAAGTGATCTGAACTTTTAAAGAACAATGAGGATAAATTTGATCCTCATTGTTCTTTAAAAGTTCAGCTGTAATAATATAGGATAATTTTTTCTCCTGTCAAGGATAATTTAAAAAAGCATTCTTCGGAAAACTCAAAAAATGCATTTTGAATCCATTTATTTACGGTCATTTTATTCCCTGTACTCTGTCACCGGGTTCTATGTTATGCTTTTTAAACCACCCCTGGTTTACCTCAAGAGCATATTTTACCGGAGAATAGGAATAATGATGAGTCTCTTCATCAAGGGGGGACATTTGTGCTATATTCACAATTTTATAATTGCTGTCAATAAAAGCCACTGATAAAGGAATAAATGTATTCTTCATCCAGAAAGAGACCACCCTGTTCTGATCAAAGATAAAAAGCATCCCTTCATTCTCTTCAAGGCTCTTTCTGTACATCAGCCCCTTCGTCCTGGTTTCTTCAGTATCAACTACTTCTGAATGCAGAGTCCGGCTATTTATGGTAAGTACTCTGGTTTTATTACATGCACATACGACAGAAAGGAGCAGCAGATAAAAGAAAATAATAGCCCTGCTGGTTTTGTTCTTCATGGTTTTGCTCTTTTAATATTGATATATGTATATTGAAAGTATTCTTTTTATTGTATCTTATTATATAACTTTAAAATTGAAGATTCAAGTTAATTTTTTAAAAGTATTATTCTAAATCAGAAGGTACCTATAAAAGCTCTTTTAATATTTTAATCCCTTCTTCGATCTCTTCTCTTATAGGAGAATTATTATTGTTCTTAAGAAAATTTTCATAATATTTGATCTTCTTTATTACCCAACTTTTGATCCAATCATCTGACATAATATTACTCCTTATATAAAGTAGGCATTCTAAATGCCTCTATTTAATTATCGGTTTTTAATATTTTTAATAAATTAAAGATACCTGTAATAGGTTTTACTTTTTCAGCCTCTTTTCTCCCCGCAGGAGGATAGACTGCACTTTTTTTTACCCTAGCTCGATCCACAGGATATAAAAACAGGTGTCTAGATTTTCGGATTGGCACCTCGTCAATTTTGCCAGGGAGGGCAAAATAGAGGTGCCCCTCGGAGGCCCTCAGGATGAGGGCCGAGAATGAGAAAATCAGACACCTGTTTTTATATCAACCCTTTTTACCTTGACATCCGATTTTTTTTAGTTATTATACTTTCACCCAATAATATGATAAAAGAATCAAAAAAAATATTTACCGTATCCAACCTGTTATCGCTAAGCCGTATACTGATACTTCCAT
>JAHITG010000249.1 GCA_018817865.1 Spirochaetota bacterium | reverse complement strand
TTCTTTTTTTCTGTCTAATATTTCTATGCTATTCTTATAATACTTAATCGCTTCATAATTTGCATAATTGATCTTAGCCATCCTGGCAGCCGGTACAGAATATTCCAATGTTTTGTCCGGATCTCCTCCTTCTCTAAAGTGATGAGCCAGCATAAATATCACATCCTCTTCCTTTCCTTTGTTCTCTTTTTCTATTACACTTGCGATCCTTAAATGATATTCTTTCATTTTACTTTTACTGATCTTAGCCAGGAATGCTTCTTTAATCCTGTCATGAATAAATACCACCTTTCCCTTTTTTTCGACGGATCTTTCTAAAAGTTGCCTCTCTATTGCTTCATCTATGCAACTAATGACCTCTTCCTGATCTGCCTCGATCAAATGATATAAAATATACATCTCAAATGATTTCCCGATCAATGCTCCGATTTGCAGGATCTCATCGATACGCTCAGGGATATCTACTAACCGGGCTATTATCATATCTACAATATTGGACGAGATCTGAACTTTTTTGATCTTAGCCCAGTTCTCAACCCAGCACCCGGCTTTCCACTCCATTGTTTTCTGCTCTACCAATTCACGCAATATTGTAATAGCAAAAAACGGATTCCCCCCTGATTTTTCCAGGATATATTCAGCTAGTTTTACTGATTTCTCCTCATTTTCCCCTAATATACCGGAAACCATCTTGTTTAATCGTTTAAAATTCAGAGCTGAAAGAATTATGTTTACCAGATTATGTTTTTTCTCTAATGCCGGATCTATAATCTTCGTCAAACTATGGTCTTCATCTACTTCATTATTTCTATATGTTCCCAGAATGAATAAATTATTCTTTTTAATCCCCAATGATATTTCTTCAAGCAATCTCAGACTTCCTTCATCCGCCCATTGCAGATCATCCAGAAATATAATACAGGCTCTATCTTTAGTTGTTAAATTAGATAAAAATTTAGCCACAACCATTAAAAATCTCTGGCTCTCTCTTTCGGGATCCAGAGGGATCAGGTCAGGCACTTCCCCCAGGACTTCCTTTATATTCGGATTCAATCTCAATATTATATCTCCAAGATCTCCCAGTATTTTATTCAATCTTTTTCTTTCCTTATCTTTCTCCTTCTGGTCCAGATTTCCTGCCTTCTTCACATATTCATTTAATGCGTCACGGAATGGTTGATATGGGATCTTGTTCTCCTGGTTCAGACATTTACCCCTGATAAAAAGACCTCCTTCTTTATATCCCTGTTCATATGCATATTGCTGGATCGCTTCCACAAGTCGGGTCTTTCCCACACCGGGATCTCCTCCGATCAGGCAAATACTTCCTTCCCCTTCTCTCGCTTTATTGAATAATCTTTTAATTTTTTCAATCTCTTCTTCTCTCCCGACCAGCCTGGTCTGATACGTCAATTTTACTTTTTGGTCCTGCTCACCAATGATAAAATCTTTCTCTCCTTTTTTATACCTCTGAATATCATAAAGAAGGCCTCTTGCACTCTGATATCTCAGCTCAGGATCTTTATATAAGAGTTTGAGTACTATCTCTTCAAGTTTATGGGGAATTGTTGATTTAACTTTACGCGGTGCAGAAGGTTCTACTGCAACCTGCTGATGCAAAAGTGCACCAGTATCCTTTGATTTGAAAGGAAGTTCCCCGGTAAGCAGGTTATAAAAAACAATGCCTAATGAATAAAGATCGCTCCTCTCATCAATGGCTTTCTTCACGATTCCTGTCGCTTCAGGGGACATATAACCGAAGGTCCCCACTACTTCTTCCTTTCCTTTTATCTGACTCAACTCCATTATATGAGATAAACCAAAATCAAGAAGCTTTACTTTGTGCTTATTTTTTTCTTTATCTATGATAATGTTTGCCGGTTTAATGTCCCTGTGTATGACTCCTTTTCCATGAACATAATTCAAGGCTTCTAATAACTGCTTGATTAATTCTACTGATTCTTCTACAGAAAACCTGACTTTATCTAATAGAGCAGATAAACTGTTTCCTTTTGTTAATTCTGTTATTAAATAGGGAGTATTTTTATATTCCCCTGTTTCATAA
>JAHITG010000248.1 GCA_018817865.1 Spirochaetota bacterium | reverse complement strand
ATGTCATTCCCCGGCTTGACCGGGGAATCTTCTAATCCTACTTATAAAACTTATTGACTATAAAATCTATTCAATATATATTAATTATATTCAATCAAAAATGTTAAATATATAGAATGACAAATATAATTTATATAACTAATTATATTGAAACAAAAAACATTATTACAAATACTATACTAAATTCGACTTCTAAGCAATATTTATATAAATATTCTACAATCATTACTCTATTCGTAATCATAATAGCTTTGATACCAATTATAATAAATTACTTTTTAAGGAGAAAAAATATTTATTTTCTACGGTCTAAAATATTTATAAAAATCATGGAATTAAAACAGATATTTTCATATAAGGAAATCAATTATTTTGAAATATTTCAAAAAGAACTAGATAATATATATAGAGAATTAGAAATTTTGTTAAAAGAAATATATTTATTATCAAAGAAAGAAATAGATAATATAAATACATTAATTTATACATTAAAATTAAGTACATCTAGACCTGATCTATATAGTGGTAAAGAAATAAAAATTATTAATCCAATTATCAAATTTTTCTTAAAATTTTATAAACTAAAAAAAATATATAAAGAATAAATAGATTCCCGCTCTCGCGGGAATGACATAAATATTTGAATCCTTTTCTCTGTGGCTCTGTGCCTCTGTGGTAAAAAAAGATGGATCCCCCGGTCAAGCCGGGGAATGACATGATGTGAGACTGAGATAAAAGATGGAGACTAAATATATCTAATTGTACCCCCCCCCCCTAGCCTACCCACCATACATCCAGCGATCAGATTTGAAGATTTCTGGATTTCCATTTCGTTATTTCCCCATGGATGGGGAAATAGAAATGGACCTCGGAGAAGGGCAGGAAGCCCTTCGAGAATGAAGAAATCTTCAAACCTGATCACCGGGTGTAAAACTCAAAATCATTTGACATTACTTCTATAATTCATATAATACATAATTATCATGACAAAGTATACCATAAATAAAGATGATATATCCGATTATGTGGCCGGGTACAATGACGAAGATGCAAAAAAGAACTTCAGGCTGAGAAAAGTCATCAAACTGGCCAGCAACGAGAATCCCTATAAAGTACCCGTGGGATTAAAATGGTTCCTGAAAAAGAAGATAAAGAACATATACAGATATCCTGACCAGGATTATAAAGAGATCAAAGCGGTACTCAGTAAAAAATTAAAGCTCTCTACAGGAGAGATCTTTCCGGGAAACGGTTCCGATGAGATACTTGATCTGATCTTCAAGGCCCTGATAAAACCAAAAGAGAAGGTACTGCTCTTTGAACCCAGTTTCAGCGTATATACTATCCTGTCCGATATCTATAAAGCTGCTCCTATACGCATTAACATGATCAATTTTCAATACAACCTTGATACTATGCTAAAAAAACTGTCAAAACAGATCAAGCTTGTCGTGATCTGCAACCCGAACAACCCTACCGGCACCTACCTGAACAGCACGGACATGGAACGATTGATCATTAAATTACCCTCAAACACGACACTCTGCATTGATGAAGCATATTATGACTACGCAGATTCAGGCGACTTTCCTGATATGATAAAACTTTATAAAAAATACGGTTCAAAAAAGAGTATTATCGTGACCAGGACTTTTTCCAAGATATATGCCATGGCAGGCCTGCGGATCGGATACGCGTTTTCAAACAGTGAGTTCATCGGACTGATCAATGCAATCCGTATTCCTTTTAATGTCAACATGTTAGCGGAAAAAGCATCGATATATGCCTTACAGAGGGAGAAGATCACACAAAAATCCAGAAAAAGAAATACTGAAAATAAAGCTTTTTTCTGCTCAGCCCTTGAAAGATTAAACCTCTCCTATATTCCCACCCAGGGTAATTTTATCCTGATAAAAATACCGATCCCGGGCAGGATCGTTTTTCAAAAATTACTTCAAAAAGGAATTATTATCAGGTCTTTTAATGATCCGGCCTTAAAATACTATGTACGTATCACTATCGGGACAAAAAATGAGATCAAAAAGCTTATAAAACAGTTAAAAAAGATCCTTTAAGCATCAGCCAACCTGCAATATTTTAATTGACAAAGGAAATTAATGCAATATTATGTAGTACTATTCAAAACAATATGCAAAACAGCCATATTAATCATAAATTAACTGATGAATAAATTCATATTTAAAAATATTAACGGTACTATCTCTTTACCCGGGGATCGTTCCATATCCCATCGCGCTTTATTTCTCTCAGCCCTTTCCACAGGTAAAATAACCATCACCGGTTTATCTGTGAGTCCTAATGTCAATTCCACCATTGAACTTCTAAGACAATGCCATATTTCCGTAATACGATCCGGCAATTGTTATACTGTAAAGGGTAACGGGCTCTATGGAATTAAAGAACCGCATAATGTGCTGGATGCGGGCAACTCCGGTACAACTATCCGGATCGCAAGCGGTATACTGGGCCCGCAAAGGTTCTACTCTGTTCTGACCGGTGATGAGGCTGTTAGGGACAACTCGATCAGGCGTATTGTCGCACCATTAGAAAAGATGGGGATCAGGATATACTGTAAAAGTAACAACAGCTTCCCGCCGATCACTATCCTTCCATGCAATAAAATAAGAGCTATCTCCTATAAAATGGCCATACCAAGTGCCCGGATCAAATCAGCGCTTCTCTTTGCCGGCCTCTATACTAAAAAGGAGATGATCATAAATGAACCCTTCAGATCACCGGATCATACCGAAAGGATCTTCCAGCTCTTTAATATTCCGGTGGAAAGAAAGAAGAATAAGATAATTTTAAACAACAAGGGCAAAAGCTTTAAGGGAAAAAATATTACCATTCCGGGAGATTTCTCATTTGCAGCTTATTTCATAGTAGCAGCGCTCATTACTCCAAAAAGCAGGATCAGCATAAAAAATGTCTGCCTGAATGAAACCAGGATAGGCCTTCTAAACGTACTGCAGCGTATGGGAGCTAAGATCGAGATCAAAAACATGAGAAAGCAATGCAATGAAGCCGTTGGGGACCTTACTGTTCAGTCTTCAAATCTTATCGGAACAGAGATCAAGGAAAAAGAGATACCCCTCTTTAAAGACGAACTTCCCATTTTAAGTATTGCAGCCACAGCGGCTCAGGGAAGGACAACTTTTACCGGTGCTCAGATCCTCCGAACAAAAGAGTATAACCGGTTAAAATATATAACGGAAAACCTGAAAGGACTGGGAGTTCCTGTAAAAGAACTGAATAACGGTTTTGTTATCAAAGGTGAATCTGCCTTAAATACAAAAAATGTTGTAAGATCCTTTAGTGACTCCAGGATCACTATGTCTTTTATCATAGCAGCCACTCTATTAAAAAACGGCATTAAAATTGATGACATCTCTTCTATCAATAACTACTACCCTGATTTCATAAATGAATTAAGGAAGGCTGCAAAATGAACAGGTCACATCTGATCATTGCTATTGACGGCCCTGCAGGGTCAGGAAAAAGCACCATAGCCAAGATCATCTCAGAAAAGATGGATCTGCTCTATATAGACACAGGAGCCATGTACCGTGCTATTACGTATGCTGTTCTTATAAATAATATTAATGGTGAGGATGAATCCGCTGTTAACAGGATGCTCAAGCAGATCGATCTGGAGTTTAAACAGAATGATCAAAACAGGATCGACATCTACCTGGAAAATAAACTGATAAATGATCAGTTACGCACTCATCAGGTCGATAAAAATGTATCTCTGATATCCAGTTATGCAAAAGTACGGCAACACTGTGTTAAGCTCCAGAGGGAGATCCCTGAAAATTATGATGTAATACTGGACGGCCGTGACATCACAACGGTGGTCTATCCTGAAACTCCCTATAAATTCTACCTGGATGCCTCCGTTGATGAAAGGGCGAAAAGAAGACTACTGGATGCAAAAAACAAGGAAGACCTTTCCCTGGAGGAGATAAAAAAGGATATCATCAGAAGGGACAAATTCGATTCCGGCAGGGAACTAAGCCCTTTAAAACGGGCAGAGGATGCCCTCTATATAGATTCTTCAGATATGTCTATTGAGGAAGTGGCTGACCTTATCATAGAAAAATGTCGAAAATAAGGATTAAAAGGGGATCGGGGCTTCTTATATAAATTAAAAAAAGCAAGATTTTTATTGACAAACATTATAAATATTTTATTATTTTACAGTTGCACTACTGTTACCATGAGGAAAAAGTATGGATAATTTCAATTTAGATGAACTTGAGAAGAGTGAACTGACACCTGTTCAGAAAGGGGATATTATTACAGGGAAAGTAATTAAAGTAAGTAAAGATACAATTTATCTTGATATCGGATATAAGATGGAAGGAAAGATCGATGCTGTCGAATTCAATGCCCCGCCAAATATAGGTGACGAGGTTGAAGTTCTTGTAGTCAGCACGGACGAAGTAAACGGCGACATCTTTATTTCCCGCAAAGAGGCCCAGTTTATAAAGGCATGGACTCATATTCAGGAAATATTTGACACATCCCCTTATATCACCGGCGAGATCACGGATAAACTGGAGAACGGTTATCAGGTCGACATTGGATTGCCGGCCTTACTGCCATTCAGCCATATCAGGCGTACTGATAACTTCGATGAACTGAAAAACAAACAGCTCATGTTTAAAATACTGGATATCAAGGAAAAAAGCAGGAAAGTCATTTTATCACGGAGACTCTATCTGAATGAAGTAAGCGAGAAGAAGAAGAAGGAGATATTTGAAAGCATAGAAGAAGGAAAGGTGTTTGAGGGGATCGTGAAAAATATAAAGAACTTTGGCGTCTTTATAGACCTTGGCGGGATCGACGCCTTTATTCCGAAAACGGAGCTGACCTGGAGTAAAAATGTAAACCCCAATGATGTTGTAAAGATCGATCAGCAGGTCAAGGGATCGGTAATATCCTTCAGTAAAAAGGAAGGGAAGATCACGTTAAGCATGAAAAATCTTATGCCAAATCCCTGGAACACGATCGAAGAGAAATACCAGGAAGGGATGATCGCTAAGGGAAAGGTTGTCAAGATCATCAATTCCGGGGCATTTATTGAGATGGAGCCCGGTATTGAGGGATACATATCCAATGAAAATCTGACATGGACCAGGCATATAAAATCTCCTTTTGATATAGTAAAAGTGAATGATCCCGTGGAATTCAAAATTTTAAATATAAACAAGATAAATAAAAAGATCTCCCTTGGATTAAAGCAGGTCCTTCCCAACCCATGGGACGAGATCTCAAAAAAATACTTTGTAGGCCAAAAACTGACCATAAAAATAAAACATATTACCAAGACCGGGGCATTTGTCCAGATCGACAAAGATGTAGAAGGATTCATTGATGTGGATGATGTCTCATGGATAAAGAAATATCGCGATTCCTATGATGCTTTTAAAAAAGGCGCGACAGTAAGTGCTGTTATCACAGATGTAGATATTAAAACCCAGCTTATTAAACTGAGCTTAAAACAGCTGCTTGTGAATCCATGGCAGATATTAAAGGAAAAAATGGATAACAGAACACCGGTTACAGTTACGGTTTCCACGATCACAAAAAGAGGCTCCTATGTGCGCATGGAAGACGACCTGCAGGGTTTTATACCTTATACCCATTATGATAATGAATATATAGAAGATCTGATGACCTATTTTAAAAAGAATGACAAGGTTACCTGCGTGATCGTCAGTATTGATGATAAGAAAAAACTGGCGATATGCAGTGCTAAAGTATATAAAAAAACAACAGCTGATAAAGAAATGGAGCAGTACATTAAAAAGGAACCGATTGGAACGGCAAAACTGGGAGATTTTTTTAATTTAAAGAAAGATGCTAAGTAATTGGCATGATCAACCTATCTGAAAAAAATAAATTTTTAGGAGTTTTAAATGAATTTTACCCAACTAAAAGAAAAACTTGACCCTACCCCGTTAATTGAAAAATTATTCTCAAAGAAGATCAGCAAAAAAGATATGAAGGGAAATCTATTATTGAATATAAGCCTGATGATACGACACTTTATTGTTACCCATAAAAACCTGGCGATAATGTCAATGACGGGATTGTTTGCTTTTATTATTTTTTTAGCCATCTTTTTTCGTTCATATGAAAAAAAGGTCGGTGAGGCGAATAAATGGTTTGAAATTTCCCTCTCCTTTTACAGAAAAGCTTTTATTGACCAGGATTTAACACCTGACCAGAGAGTTCAATCCCTCAGGCAGAGTATAGGCCGGTTCCAGGATGTCGTGAACCGTTTTGGCGGGACACCCTTAAAATATGATTCATTGATGTATATGGGAAATGCCTACTTTGAGATCGGCGATTATAATAATGCCATCAAGAAATACCAGGAGCTGATCGATAAAAAGTCCGGGTATTATTTTGCCGACTTCGTCCTGATCAATATTGCCAAATGCTACGAACAGATGAATAACATACAGGGAGCATTAACCGCTTATCAATCTGTTATTGACGATTACTCGAAAGCCACGGCAGTTGCAGAAGCTAAATTCAGTATTGCCAAATTGAAAGAACTGACCAACCAGGCTGATGAAGCTTTTCAGATGTACCAGAATGTAATAAGAGATCACCCTCAAAGCGTCTGGGCTCAGGAATCCAGGAGAAGGATCCTGTTCCTTCAAGCCATTGCAAAAAAAGCACCGGCCCCTAAACCGACGCAGCCCACATCACCTGTGAAGCCATCCATGCCCCAAACCGGAAACCAACCTGGAAATATGCCTCAGGGTGAGATCAAACTTGAACCCGGCAAATAATTATGTTTACCATTGTAGATCAGAAAAAATTCAACCTGAATCAATTTCTGCAGAAAAGAAGTATTTCTTCACCTGATCTTGAAGATCAGGTAGGGTCTATCTTAGAAAATATAAAAAAAAAGAAGAATAAAGCATTAATTGAATACTGTAAAAAATTTGATAAAACCGAT
>JAHITG010000247.1 GCA_018817865.1 Spirochaetota bacterium | reverse complement strand
TGTTTTTTGATCCTGGACTTTATAAATAAAATGGACCATATTATCTTTTATAACTTTATATTGCACTTTAAAATGTCTGTTAATGCTATACAGGGAAGAGTTGACCTTTGAACACTTCTTACTTAAAATACGCAACAAATTCTTATGATTTATAAGCGTTACGGTGGTACTATCGGACTTTATTACTTCCTGTTTTTCCTTTAAGATCTTTTTTCTGGAATTACCTAAAAAATCAGTATGCTCCCTGCAGACCTGTAATATAAAATTCAAGACAGGAGTACTCATGTTTGTTGCATCCAGCTTTCCACCGATCCCTACTTCAAGGACGGCAAAATCTACATGTTTATTCCTGAAAAACAAAAAAGCAATTATGGTGTATAATTCAAAAAAAGTAGGTTTGTATGAATTTTTATTATTTCGGTTATAAGATGACAGAGAACGGAAGACCTGCCTTTCATATAAATCCATTTCCTTTTGGGAAATATTACGGTTATTTATTTTAATCCGCTCCAGAGGTTTGACCAGATGAGGTGAAGTATATACTCCGACCTTATATTTATGCGCGGTCAGGATCTCTGAAACTAAAATAGCTGTCGTTCCTTTCCCCGTACTTCCGGTTATGATGATGGTAGGGTAAGTAAGCTGAGGATCATTTAAATATTGTAAAAAAGATCTGTATTTATGAAATGTCTTAAGAAAATCCTTTTTTTTATATTTCCTTACTTTTTCAAAATCAACTATTTGCATGATGTTCAGATATGCTCTAATTCCAGCTCTTTATGATCTTTGCCGGATACAGAAAGAAAATGCACTTCTCCTCCTTTTTTAAAATATTTTACTCTGACTGTTTTTTCATTTCTTAGCTTACTGTACCTGACTACCAGGCTTGCTGTTTTAATAATATTTTCCTTTGCATGGTATTCAGTGCTGCAGAGAACTCCGAGCGGGCCCATTGCTTTATCCAGCTCAAAGATCAGGTATCCCTCCGGAACAGCCTGAGAGAGTCTGTTATTATCCTCTTCGTCTCTTCCAATAATGATCTTCTCTTCGTCTTTAGTTAAAAAATGGCGGCCGAATTTCAACAGAGCCAGGTCTGTCCCTGATAATTTTTTGGTCTTCAAATTTATCCGCAAGCGGTCTGAAAACCGCGGGACAGTAAGGAGACATCCGCCTGCCGGCTGCGGATAATAATCGATACCGAACTTTGCTGCCAATACAATCTGTTCTTTCCTGTTTTTCCCTGTTATACCATACAGCTTTTCACGATCAACTATCCCCTCTTCTTCAACACGGGTTTCAGGTAATTTTTTTGCACTCAAAGGCCTGAGAAGAAGACTGCCGCAACCGCATTGATCTGAGATCAGCTGAAGTGCTCTGTAATTCTGAGATTTAGGCCGTTCACCTGCTACTTCCCCGGTAATGATAAAGTCAGCCTTATATTTTTTCAACAATCCGCACGCTTTTGATATCATCAGCAAATGACAATCGATACAGGGATTAATATTTTTTCCAAAGCCATACTTTGGTTTTTCAATGATCCTTATCAATTCTTTGTTAATATCAATGGGATGTATCTTTATTCCTAACCGTGAAGCAATATTATGTACTTTATGATTATTGAAAAACGAAGATTGAAATACGATCCCTTCAACATCAATATCCTGAAGCTGAATGACCTTTACAGCCAGGATACTGTCCAGTCCTCCGCTTAAAAGTGCTAAAGCCTTAAAACGGGATCGTACCATAGGGATCTTTAGCCAGGACTTTCTTTAATTCATCATACATCTCAGGGTCACTAATTATCTTGTTTTTACCCTGTAGAACATACTGAATATTTGCTCTCGCAGATGAATTCTCATTTGCAAATCCAAGCTTCTTTGCAGATTCCACTGCTTTCCAGAAATAAACCAGTGCTTTCTTCTCATCGTAACTGTTGATTTTACATACACCCAGATTGTTATATACAGCACTTAAAAGCTTCATGGCGTCAACCATTTCATTATTTCCTGCGTTGACCTTCGGATATTCGCCGTATTTTTCCTTAAACTGATCGATAATATCAAGGTACTCCCCGCTTGCCAGATCGTATCTTCCTAATTTCAAATAGGTATTCCCTAAAGCAAAACTGATATAAGGATTATCTTTTTTGTACAATTCACGGGCCTTATTAAAAAATTTATTAGCATTTTCAAGGTCATAATCCTTGTAGAAGAGCCATCCGAGATTGTAGTTGAGATCATAATATTCATCTGAAAGCTCTTTATCTTTTACGGCATTCACATACAGCTCTTTTGCTTCGCCGTAATTATCCAGTTCATAATAATTAATATTACCAAGGTTATAAAGGATCTTTGTAAAGCTCGGATCAATACCACGTCCTTCCTCAAATTGTTCAATTGCCAGATTTATCTTTTTTCCAATAAGAAAGATCTCTCCTAAAAAATTATAGTATTTTACCTGTTTTTCGTCATATTTAATAGCATTCTCTATTGCTGCCTGTGAATTCCTGTAATCCCTTCTGGACCGGTGCAGTCTGGCATACTGGAAATAAGCTTCGGAATATTTCCTGTCTTCTACCAATACCCGGTTTAGCGTATCTTCCGCTTTATTGTAAAGGTCCTCTTTTTTGGCAGCAATATCTGTTTTATGATCAATATAGAATGCTGCAAGGGCTGTTAATTTTTCAAGATCTTTATACTTTTTTCCAAGCGATAACACCTGATAATGCTCTTTTTCAATGCTGTCAAGATCATTATTCTTAATATGAATAGAGAGTATTCCGTAATGAGCTTTAATGTTTTTTGGTTCCTTATCAATAATATCCTGATAGATCTGTCTTGATTTTTCCGGCTCCTTTTTTTTATCGTAATAGATCTTTGCTTTCTTATCCAATGCCGTAATATCATTTTTATCGATTTCCAATACCTTATTATATTCTGCAATAGCGGCATCATACAGTTCCTGTTTGTCATACAGATCACCAAGTTTTAAATAAGAAGCCTTATAATCCTCATCTATCTGTAAAAGTTCTTTATACTTCTTTTCTGCTTTATCAAACTTGTTAACGTCTGAATATGCATCACCATACTCCAGATAAGCCTCATAATAATTTTTCTTAATTGCCAGGGCCTGTTTGAATTTCTCCTCTGCTTTAGTGAAATTCTGAGATTTATCCGTATGGATCAACTCTACTCCCTTCTTTATCAGCCTGCCTGCACTGCCCTTCTTCAACAACGGATTGATGACAAGCCATCCAAGTAGAATCAGCCCGGCAAGAACAGGAATGGCCAATCGAATAATAGGGATAAAATCATGACTGATCACATCAAAAAAGGATGGTTTTAACTTTGCAGGACCTTTGGCAAGAGGTATTACCGGACCTTCTTTTATGGCTATATTCAATTTCTGTTCAAGAAAAGATCTGATCGCGGCAGGTTTTTCTCCTGAAAGAAGATGATCGAACAGGACCATCAAATCTTCAGAAGGCAGCTCTTCATTGACAATAACACGGGTAGTTACCTTTTTTAATTGTCCTTTGAAGGTCGAGATCCTTTTATGGATCTGCAGAACCTGGTCATCCGTAAGTTCAATACCTTTATCCTTTTGAACAGGAGGTTCTTCAAAAGGAGGAATCACTTCTTGTATTTCCGGCTCCTCAGGGGGAGGAATCACTTCCTGTATTTCCGGCTCCCCTGTAAGAGGAGTTTCAGGAGGAGGAATTTCCTCTGAAGGAGGAGATACAGGCGGAGCAGCAGAATCAAGCTGGTCTAAAAACGATAGTTCATCTGATATGGATTTTTCTGTTGAAGGTACTTTATCCTCAGAAAAAGGCGCTTCTTCAGGAGGTGGGACTACAGGTGGTTCCTCAGGTGGTGCTTCTTCCGGAGGCGAAGCAACAGGTGCCTCCTCAGGGGGAGGGACTACAAGTGGTTCCTCCAGTGGTGCTTCTTTCGGAGGAGAAGCAACAGGTGGTTCCTGCGAAGGCTTAACAGGTTTTTTCTGTGAAACCGATACAAAAGAATCAGCACCGCCAACTGTTCCGTCAGAATCAAGATCAAGCTCACTTAATACTTTATTTATCTCTTCAAGTTCTTTTTCAGGATCCAGTTCCTTCTCTTTTTCGTCTTTAGCCATAATTCACCGATATGCTATAATCTATTAATTTATTTTTTAAAGTCAATTGCTTATATGATATATCGAAAGATTAAAAAATATTTTAACCTGTCTTTTGGGGTCAAGTCTTGAGGGGCTGTTGCTCAAAGGATAAAAATGTAGCAAGCCCCTTTAGCCCCCTGAAATTGTTCTATGAACAATTTCAGGGAAATAGCCATGGGAATTTTCTGGAAATTCCCATGGGGGCGCCTTTTTTTATATTAAAGCGGGGCTAAAGCCCCTTGCTACATATAAAATTATATAAAATTTTATTTGGGCAACAGCCCCTTGAAATTTGAAAGTTACTGCGCAACTTTCAAATTTCAAGGTCTGGCCTTAAAGAGAAAAATGTCTTGACACTTTTTTCTATGGTATTATCCTTGCTATTATGAAAAAAATAATCAACACTCTTCTGCTTTTGATCATTATCCTTTTATCCGGATGTAACGATTCCGATACGAAAAACAGTAACATCCGAAAAAATGCCGTGGCAGGACAGTTCTATCCAAAAGATGCCAAAGACCTGAAAGAGCAGATCAATTCATATTTTAAAGAAATAGAAAAACCAGAAACCCTCCCCTTCGGGCACCTGATGGGATTGATCGTACCGCATGCCGGGTACACTTATTCCGGCAAGGTTGCGGCGCATGCATATAAGCTTCTTGAGAATAAAAAGATCGATACTGTCATACTCCTCGGGGGTTCTCATCGCACTTTTCTTGAAACCCCTTCTGTCTACCCGAAAGGAGCATACCAAACCCCTCTCGGTAATCTCCCTATTAATGAATCTGTAGTAAAAAAGATTAAAGAATGGTATCCCTCCATTACATTTGTTCCGAAAGCTCATGAATGGGAACACTCCCTGGAGGTCCAGCTTCCTTTTTTACAGACTGCACTAAAAAATGATTTTACCATAGTTCCTGTTCTTTTTGGAAAGATAGACAGTAAAATATTAGGGGCTATGGCCAAAGCTCTCTATAATATTATACAAACAGAAAAGAATATACTGATCGTGGTAAGTTCGGATCTTTCTCATTATCCGGATCAGAAAAATGCGGTCAAAGTGGATAATGAAACAATAAACTTGATTACAAATTTTAAAACATTAGAATTGATCAACAGAGAAAGTGATATCGAAAAAATGAAGATACCTAATCTGGTTACATGCCAGTGCGGATTAAGCGCGGTTGCTGTCCTTTTAGAAACAGCTAAATTATTTAAAGATACAAGCATCACTTTACTGGATTATAAAAATTCAGGTGATATGACCTGGATCAAAGAAAGAGTTGTGGGGTATGCATCTATGGCTATTACATCAAAAAAAAATCACTCCCCGGAGGGGGAAGAAAAAGATAGTTTCAGTTTAACAGAAGACGAAAAGAAATTTCTTCTGAAGATCGCAAGAGAAACTCTTGAAAGCCATGTTAAAAATAAAAAGATCCCTGATTTCAAGATCAAAAATGATAAGCTGAAACAGGATGCCGGAGCTTTTGTAACACTTAATATAGATCATAATTTAAGAGGATGTATCGGGTATATAGTTCCTATCAAACCGCTTTATCAGGCAGTCATAGATAATGCGATAAATGCATCAAGCAAAGACCACCGGTTCCCCCAGGTTACGGAAAAAGAATTAAAAAATATCAAGATAGAGATCTCGGTCCTTACGCCCCCTACACCTGTAAATTCCTATAAGGATATTGTGATCGGAAAACACGGGATCATTTTAAAGAAAGGCTTCCACCAGTCAGTATTCCTCCCGCAGGTTGCACCGGAACAGAAATGGGACCTGGAGACAACTCTTTCTCATCTCAGCTCAAAAGCCGGGCTCTCTCCTGATGAATGGAAGAGCGGTACTTCATTTGAAGTTTTTACAGCTATCGTGTTCAGCGAATAAAATGATATGGAAAAACCTTCTTTATTGATCCATGCCTGCTGCAGTCCGTGTCTTTCGTACCCGTTTGAAGAATTAAATAATGATTTTAATATTACCGTTTTCTGGTATAACCCCAATATCCACCCCTTTTCAGAGTATGAAAGGCGGATTAATTCTTTATACAGATATCAGGCAATAAAGAGCGCAGAGGTTATTTATGAAGATCAATACAACATCGATACCTGGTTGAACCATACAAGACCCGGTGGAAAAAAATTAGATAAAAAAGACAGATGCAGAGCATGTTATTGGATGCGTCTTAAAAAAACCGCGGAATATGCAAAAAAGAAGAATTATTCAAGCTTTACATCAACACTACTGTACAGTAAATATCAATATCATGAAGATATTAAAGAAATCTCTTTAAAAGTCGGGAAAGAATTCTCTATAAAATTTCATTATCAGGACTTCCGGTCAGGCTGGAAAGAAGGAATTAATTTATCTAAAAAGTATGGGCTTTACAGACAACGATACTGCGGCTGTATATTCAGTGAACATAATGACGGATAAAGACCCCTTATGTAGCGATCTTTCTATGAATGAAATAACTAACGCAGGCAAAAAAGAGATTACCTATCCAGACAGCAAGAAAAGGAGGAAGAACTCCATTCTTCCCCATGGAGATGCCGACACTTAAAAGAACCCAGTAAATGAAACTCCCCAGAAGGGCCAGCCCGAAACTGATGATCAGAACACTCCTGGTCGAATAAACACTCAAAGGAGCCCCTATAAGCATCATTAACAGACAGGCAAAGGCAAAGGAAAATTTTAAATTAAAGTCTACCAGTTCACTCTGATATCGGAAACCCTTTTCTTTCAATTTACTGATGTATTTCCACGCATCTATCATATTTAATTCATCGATCTGCTTTGTCTGGTATGAGAAATCTTCCGGTGTTTCCGGTATCAGGATCTCCTTCTCTTCAAATTGATCTACAGATTTCAAAAACCCGTCCGCATCAAAATAACGGATAATACCATTGTAGAAAATCCAGACCTTTTTTAACTCATCCCACTGTGCAAGCTTGGCATCGATCCTGAATTCCACTTTATCTTTGGATGCTGAAGTCTTAAGGATCTGTACATTATCCATCTTCTTATCAAGATAATGATAGTACGTAATATTATAGAGATAATTCTCCTTTCCGTACATGCTCAGGTCTTTTTTATCATAACGGGATTGTACGTTCTTAAACTTCTGGTTTAATTCCCTCACTCTTTCCTGAGCTTTAATAACAACGGTATTATTAAAAAAAACAAAAAAAAGACTCAAGACAATACCGGCTATGTACAGATATAGAACAACACGAAAAAAATTGATCCCCCCTGTAATGACTGCCATCATTTCTCTGTTTTTGGCCAGTACACCTAAAGAAAAAACAGATGCAAATAATATAGCTACCGGGGAGAACTGGACCATTAAAAAGGGTGATTTATAAATATAATATAGGAATATTTCCAGAAACTTCACATCTCTTTTCAGAAAGAAATCCATCCTCTCCAATAGTTCGGTTATACTGGTCATAATAACGATCAGGAAAAGAGCTGCAAGATACGGCTTGATGAATTCAAGAAGAATATACCTGTCAAATATTGTGAATTTTAAATTTACATTATTCCATTTTTTCATTTTAGTTGAGATCCGTAATATAAGAACATCTATGTTTGAGATATCTTATAAATATAAAATGCTCCACCCGCCATAAAAACGAGATTGGGGAGCCATAAAGCAATAACAGCATCCAAAGTACCCTGCTTTCCCATGCTTTCGCCAAAGATGTAAAAAAGATAATATAAAAAAATTATTATAACACTGATCCCCAAAGAAACGGATTTTCCGCTCCTTCCCGATACAATACTGAAAGGAAGGCCTATCAGAACAAAGGCCAGCGCAGCAAAGGGAATAGAGTACCTTTTATGATATTCCACCCACAAGCTGCTTGGTTTATTTTTCTCTGTCGTCTGAACTTTAATGTCTTTCATGATCTCCGCCGTACTCTTCTCTCTTGCCCCTTTGGTCACATTAATGGAATAAGCGATCTCCTGTGGAATATTAACGATCAATTTTCGGAACGGAATATTACTGAACTCATCCAGGTTACCGCTGGTAGGCTGCTGTATATTCCCATCTTCAAGCAAAAGACGCATAATAAGTATTATTTTCCCCTCATTTTTCTCTTCAATACTCTTTAACCATCGCCCGTTCTTTGCCATTATGGTCTTTATACTGCTGTAATCCCTGCTCCTTTCATGGATCACAATGCCATGCATGATATCATTTTTTTTATCGATCCTGTCGATTCCTATGGATCGAATAATTTTTTCAGTTGATATTTCTGTTAATGTATGTTCATCGATCTGTGTTAACGGTTTTCTCTGAACGATCTCTTTATATAATTTTTGGAACGCATAGTTCCCGTTCGGAAGTAATGTATCATTAAATACAATTCCTACAATACTTATAATGATACTTAATAGAATAGCCGGATAAAATATCCTTAAATAACTTATACCGCTGGCCCGCATTGCGATGATCTCACTGTCAGACGAGAGTCTTCCATAAGCCATTAGAACAGCGACCAGTACAGCCATGGGTAATACGATCGCCACCGTTGAAGGTAAAAGGAAAATAAAAAGAAGCAGGATCTCATTAAAAGGAACCCGTTTTACTACGAGCATATCAACGAGTCTCAATATAGGATTTAGAACAAATACAAAAGTAAAAAATCCTAATCCAATTAAAAAAGGGCCTATTAATTCAGTGATTGTATATTTTGTGAATAATTTCATAAAATAAATGAGAAAAAGAATAAAGTCATATCGACTATCTTAATAAAAGCAAATGCAAACAGTCCTATTAAAGGCAATACATATAAAGCGATCGATGAGAGTAATTTAAGATCAAACAATTCTTTTACGATCAAGATCTGTAAACTGATCGCCCATAAATAAAGAGCAATTCTAAGCAAATAGAAAATGGTCATTCCGCTAAAAAGCTTGAAAAAAAGACCTATCATACTTACAGCAGGGGCAAAAAGAAAGGGAATGAAAGAGAAACAGATCAATTTAAAAAAGAGAAGAGCGCCATTCCGATTTTTACGTGCATTCGTTAAAGAAAAATGTTTAATAAAGAAGATAACAGCAGTAAATATAATTATATTGCCTGTCATATTTAAAATGGCAAATACACCGCCTATCCCGGCATACATATCAATAATACCGATATTTAAAAAGATCAGCGCTTTTGAGAATAAATTTAAAACAATTCCGCAGATAAGAACCAAAAGTGCAATACCGATGTGCTCATCCTCTTTCCCTTTCAAAGAATACTGCAGAGCTTTCCTGGGAGCAAAGATCAGGTTATATATAAATATTTTACCATTATTTAGATTCATGTATTCTCCCGCGAAAAGATAAAAAATGTTCTTTAAACGTCCTGATCATCACTATTTTATACATCCTATAGTGACTTCATGGTATTTACATTATAGGCATATGAAGATAAAACAGATTAAGATTTTGCCTGGAATAGAGATCAAATATCTTTTCTGCCAGGGATTCCTTTTTATCTAATTTAGATAAAAACTTTTCAATAGGTGATATTCTATCCCTGAGAATATCGGGTTCTTCACCAAGACCGGTCTTCTCTCCGATAATCCTGATAACTGTATTTAAATCTCCGATCCCATCGATCAATTTTAATTCTTTAGCCTGAGCTCCGGTAAATATTCTGCCATCTGCATAGACTTTCAATTTCTCATCACGGATCTTCCGAGCTTTCTTTACGGCTGTATAGAATTGACTGTAAGCATCATCCACCACTGATCCTATGATCTTCTTCTCCTGATCTGTCACATCCCTGTGAGAGGATAATATATCTTTATGTTTCCCGCTTTTAAAGACATTATAATCGATCCCGATCTTATTGAAGAGTCCTTTAAATGAAGGAGCCATTATGATCACTCCGATACTGCCTGTTATAGTTCCGGGATTAGCAAAGATCTCATCACAGGCAGTAGCTATATAATAACCGCCTGAAGCTGCAATATCAGCCATGGAAGCGATCACATATTTGTTCTCCTTTCTAAAATTGAGAACAGCATTATATAATTCCTGAACAGCACCTATTGTTCCTCCGGGTGAGTTTATCCGCAATATCATCCCTTTGATCTTTTTCTCTTTTGCATAATAGTTAATTTTATCAATAAGGTAGGCAACCCCGTAATTCTCGATCCCTAACATTCCCCTGGAAGCACCAAACTGTATCACACCATTTACATTTAAAAGGACTATCCCCCCTCTTCCGACAGAGGCCCTTCTTTCTTTAAAAACACTCCCACTGAACAGGGCTCCCCCCTCAGGACTTTTAACAAAGAGGACTATCAGCCCGAAGAAAAAAGAGATGATGACCAGCCAGATCAATAGTCTGAAACGAGCTTCGATCTGCAATTCTGCTTTATTATTACTTTTCTTTTTTGGCATTATTTTTTTTATCTTTAACTTTATTTGTTTCTATTGTTTTATCGATAATTTCTTTCAACTTCTCTTCAGTTAAATATCCTACATGGTGTTCAATAATAAGCCCTTTTTGATCAACAATAAACGTTGTCGGTATTGCACGTATCCCGCCATAACTTATTATAACATCCTTGTTTCCCTGCAGTACGGGATAATTTATCTTATTCTCTTTAATAAAGCTCTTTACTTTCTTTTCCGAATAAGGATTTTCAAGGATAATACCTAAAAACCGTACGTCTTTTTCTTTATATTTTTTAGCGATCTTGACAAATGAAGGGATCTCCATTCGACAGGGGGGACACCATGTAGCAAAAAAATTAAGTACAACTACGTTCCCCTTAAACTTAGATAATCTTACCACTTTTTGATCTGTATCAAACAGGCTGAAATCTGGCGCTTTTACTGCAGTGGAAGTCTCAGAATGAATATTAAAGGAAAAAATCAGGAAAAAAAAGAGCATTATCGGAAACTGAATATATTTTAACCGTATAGATGTAACACTTATTTTATGATTCATCAAATTGTACTTCCCTTTATATATGTTTATTAAAGATCTCTTCCAGCTGAGCCTTTGGAAGAGCTCCCACTATGTTTTCCACAGCTTCCCCATTCTTGAAAACGATTAAAGTGGGGATCCCTGTTATACCGAACTTCTGAGGTGTATTCGGATTTTCATCAACATTTAACTTTACGATCTTTAATTTACCTTCGTACTTTTGGGATAATTCCTCCAGCACCGGGGTGATCATTTTACAGGGCATGCACCAGTCAGCCCAGAAATCCACAACAACCGGAGATCCTGAATTTGAGATCACTTCTTTAAAATTTGCATCTGATAAATTTTCCATTTTGAAACCTCGATATTTATTTTAATTACAGACCTTCTTCATCCCTCTTAAGGAGAGATATAATATCCGGAATGAACTAAAAAAATATAACCCCTTGAACTATTTTGTCAAGGGAAATAAGTATATTCATTTCCATTCTTTATCAATCCGTTCGTCTGAAAATCTTAGGATCCACTTTGATCCCTTTATTCTTCAATTCCTCTGTAAAAGCAGGCATAATACCTGTAGCAGTAAATTTTCCTTTAACTTTATGATTGGCATCCACGCCTGTCTGTTTAAAGACAAAGAGGTCCTGCATTGTGACTACTTCACCTTCCATACCGGTTATCTCCGTAACATTGATGATCTTTCTGCTTCCGTCCGATAATCGTGCCTGCTGAACGATCAGATCCACGGCACCTGCGATCTGTTCTCTGATGGCTCTTGCAGGCAGGTCCATTCCGGCCATTAAACAGAGAGTCTCCAGCCTCCGGATACAATCCCTTGGTGAATTACTGTGAACCGTTGTGAGAGAACCGTCATGGCCCGTATTCATGGCCTGAAGCATATCAAGAGCTTCTCCGCTTCGGCACTCACCTACCACGATCCTGTCCGGCCTCATCCTCAAACAGCATTTAACCAGGTCTCTTATCGTCACCTCTCCGGTTCCTTCAATACTGGGAGGACGTGTCTCAAGCCGCACAACATGGGGCTGCTGCAGCTGGAGTTCAGCTGAATCTTCTACTGTAATGATCCTTTCATCTTCAGGGATAAATCCTGATGTGATATTCAACAAAGTAGTCTTCCCTGACCCGGTCCCACCGGAAATAACGATGTTCTTCCTTATAAGCACGCACCACTTGATAAATTCAAGCATATCAGCAGGAGCCGAGTTAAAATTGATCAGGTCTTTGGGTGTCAGCTTCTCTTTTGAAAATTTCCGAATGGTGATCGTCGGCCCCTTAAGAGCCAGGGGAGGGATAATAATATGTACTCGGGATCCGTCTTGCAGGCGGGCATCCACATATGGGGAACTGTCATCCACCCTCCTTCCTAAAGGAGTAACGATCCTTTCACAAAATTTCAGGAGCTGTTCATCTGATAAAAATTTAAGATCAGCCCGTTTTAACTTACCCTTCTGTTCAATGTATGTCTCGTCTTTATTAATTACCATGATCTCTGTTACAGTTTCATCTTTTAATAACGGCTCTAACGGACCGAGCCCAAGTGCTTCATCCAGGATCTCCAGTACCAGTTTCTCCCGTACAGATCTTTCTTTAGGAGCCTTCTTTTCCTCTGCCAGCAATTTTTCAATTACCTGAATAGTCTCCTGTCTCAGTTTATCCGGGTCAGCATCAGCTCCTATTGTGATCTCGGTAACCAGTTTTTTGTGGATACTGGTCTTGACTTGATTATATATTTCATTGAGATCTTTTGACTTCTCTTTTTCTCCTTTCGCAGGCAGGTCTTCTTCTGTCTCCTGGACTTTTCTTTTTTTTACAACATCGGATACAATACGGAATATATCTATCTTCTTGTCTTCCAGATACCCGCGGTCAAGGATTGTGCCCAAATTTAATATTGCACTGGAAAATTTTGACTTTATATTCAATTCAATAACCGGTTTTCCCAGTTGTTCGGAATTTATCACATCCCCGGGATCATTCGGCAATTGATGGAATATCTCAAGCTTCAGAGCACCTTTTATCTCATCCGCTTTCAAAGCATTCTCTGAATCAGCTCTGTTCAGCAGCAATTTTATCATTTCATTAGGATAGTGGTTTTCCTGAAATAAACTCATGCTCTCCTTTACTCTGACTATAGAAGGAATAGTCGGTTCACTGACAAGGAGAATTAAATTTGAATGGTCAAAAGCAGCCATATTATATTTATTAAACTCCATGGGCGTATTGATAATAATAAAATCAAAGACATTCTTGGCAATATTTAAAAATTTCTCAACCTTGGCAGGATTGATCTTTTCAATATCATCTTTTTCACCAAGCAGTGGCAGAATATAAAATTTATACTTTTTTAAAAAGGTATACGGATTCAGATATCCGGGGAGTGATGTTTCCATGATGTTGTTAAAAGGAAGATCGGAAAGATGATATTTAAATCCCATATCAAAAAAAGAGATCAGGTCTTTAATGAACTTTGAATGAACAGAGAGAAGAAGGACTTCCTTCTGGGTCTGATAGGAAAGGGCTGCAGCCAGATTAACCGAGATAGTTGTAGTTCCTGCTCCCCCTTTAGGTGAATAGATTGAAATTACTTTGCAGTTTTCATTCATTAATATACCTCCGGATAATATAAAATAAAAAATTATAATAGGAAATCAATTATTATATTGATCTTTTTATATTACTTCTTTGTTACTCATTAATATTGATCTCTACTCTCCTGTTCTTCTTTCGGCCTCCGGGTGTAGAATTATCAGCAACAGGCCTCAATT
>JAHITG010000246.1 GCA_018817865.1 Spirochaetota bacterium | reverse complement strand
CTGGAAATAGTTCTTCTTTTTATTATCCTGTACCCATATTACTTTCCCGTTTAACTGAACTGCAATATTAGTTTCCGGAATGGAAAAGACGATCTGTAAATATGTTCCTTCCGCAAGATGCTGGTTTGTTTCTATCTGCAGTCCGCCTGAACCTATATTTACGCTGACCGGTGTATCCACTTTACTGTTTTCATTAAGATTTATATCAGGATAATTCTGGGCTTGATACATGACTATATTATCAACAGGTACTCGTTTTGATCTTCTTCTCTCTTCCATATTCATTCCTCCCGGATCCTGGGACCAGATGATCTTACCGGCATCAATATTTCTATAATTATACTTTATTAAAAAATGATTTCAAAAAAAAATTTTTATTTGAGTCAAATATCCATATAGATCAGGGGATCTTCTACTCCGGCTTCTTTAAATGCTTTCAAGCGCCTTCTGCATGAATCACATTTTCCACAGGCAAGGTCTTCATTCTGATAACAGCTCCAGGTCAGAGAAAACGGAGCATTGAGCTCGGTTCCCAGTTTAATGATCCGGATTTTATTCATATCTATAATGGGAGTCTCAATAACGATATCACCTGATCTTGTTCCTTCACGGATAAGCTGATTATAAGCCTGATAAAAGGTTTTCCTGCAATCCGGATATCCTGCACTGTCTTCATCCGTAGCCCCGATAAAGATCTTTTTTACTCCAATAACCTCTGCCCAGGAAACAGCAATGGAGAGTAAATTTGCGTTACGGAAAGGGACATACGTATTCGGAATACCTGTTTTACTTAAAGATTCCGGAACTTGCATATCCGTATCGGTCAATGATGATCCGCCGATCTTTTTAAAATGGGTCAACTCAATGACCATCCTGTCTTCTACCTTGTAGTAATCTGCAATATCAATAAATGCTTTCAGTTCTCTCTGTTCAGTTCTCTGGCCGTACCTGATATGTAAAAAATATGGTTTATATTCCCGAAGACTAATAGCAGCAGCGACCAGGCTGTCCATCCCTCCGCTGACCAGGACAATGGCTCCCTCAGTCATAGTCCCAGCTCCTTTTTAAGGATCGATGGAATAGACTTCACCTGATGAGCATATAGATCGATCAATCTTTTTTTGAATTTGTTATATAGATTTTTCTTCCATCTGGATTTGTGATCATACTCTTCATTCCCTGCCATACCCCAGTATTCTATATATATATCGCTGACAGGCAGGTAGAAATCGGGTCGGATCACGGTCCGCTGTCTGATCGATAACCGTACCGGCTTATCATACACGTATTCAATTTTATTTTTAAACAAGAAATCAGCGATCACTTTTTCTCCATAAGACTGGACACTGTCGCCTCGCAGGGTCTTCTGCGATAAATTTTCTTTTATCCTCTTTTTAAAATGGTGATTGGAGATAAAATAGAAAAAAACGGATAAAAGGAATAAACCCAGGAAGATGATCAATTCAGGATTATGTTTTATTACAAGCAAAACCCTCTTTCTCCTCAATCCAACTATTCAAGATCTTAAGGGACATTTATTCGGAATTTTCCGTCTTTAAAAAATGATTATTGATATAGTTGATCAATTTCACTCTGTGCTCGGCTATTATCTCATGGATCATGATCCCGATCTCAAATTTATTCCCTTTTTTAATGGACCTCTTCACTGTCCCTATAAAAAACAACCACGGTTTTTTATTAAAATTCAATATAACTTTCAGCTTTGTCCCTGCTTTTAAATAAGTAGAAAAAACACTGTCATCAACTTCGATACCGATACCCATGACACTCAGGTCTTTAACATCGATCTTCAGGGAAGTATCATCAAGAGAATTCAGTTTATTTTTTATAATAAGCTCATTAAGTATTTCAGCAATCGAACAGAAGTAATTCACATCCGACAGGCTGAGCCTTACTTTTCTTGAATTGGTATTTGCTATCCGCAATACTCCGATAACATCTCCCAGAACGATCAGAGGAACATATAAAATGGAATAGATATTGTTTTCCTTAAAGAATTGGATAAGGATGTTCATTTCATCGGATATATACTTGTTTCCCCTTTCCGATATAAAATTGATATAGTCCTTCAGGCTCAGGACAGTATCATCAGGATATTTAGTAAGATACGAATCCTTGTCCTGTGTGCAGCTGATGAGTAAAGGTTTCTTATGTCCAATTAAAAACGGTATAAACGATTTGTTGGGAAGGTTAAAGATAGGCATGATTATCCTGAAATCGTTGCAGAAATTCTTATTATTTTCCGCGATCAATTGAACCACTCTACTGAAATCCGGTTTATCCTTCTCCAGTTCTTCATAGACAAACTCTATATTGTCAAATAACCTTTTTATTTTTCTGACCTCTCTTGTTTCTCCTTTAACATTTATTACTTTCAAATTACAGCTTATATCGGAGTTATCCATCTCAAAACGCTTATCCCGCCTTCTGAAGTGGATAAATATTTTTTTCGGTACTTTAAAGATAAGGTCCTTTTTATTATTATCAGTATCGAGCAGATCTGATGTGAAGTAATGATATTTATCCAGATAATAAAAAGAAAACTGGATCTGTTTCGGAAGCTGAAGGTTCTTGATATTCGGAGTAAATTTAAACTGATCGGATGTAACCTCTTTGATCCGCCCGTTATATTCCGTAAGAAGATTCCTTAAATTTAAAATAGTATTGGTCTTAGAAAGAAGATTCAGTATATTATTGACCTTACTTGGATCATTAATTACATGTAAGTCGCTATCCATAATAAACCTTAACAATTAAAATAACAAATATATTTTAATTTTTTGGAGATAGGGGGATTCGAACCCCCGGCCTCGTCGATGCCACCGACGCGCTCTCCCAATTGAGCTATATCCCCAATTTAATAATTAATTTATTATATACTCTTTATAATTAAAAAGTCAATTAAATTTCCAAGGTTAAATTTCAAAAATTCACTTTTTTATAGATAATAAGTTCAAAAATACAATATGCTAAAAATACTAAATTAATTAATGTGAATTTTTAAAATTTTTCGGCCTAAAAAATTTAAAATTGTAAAGCTGCAAATTGAAAATTTTAAAAGTTCACTTTAAAACCAATAAATATAATGATACCATAGCCTTTTAAATTAAAAATAAATTTAAAAGGCTTTAAATTGCAAGGTTGTAAAATGGAAATTTATGAAACTCATTTTTTAATATACTAATTATAAAGATACTATAGTCTTTTAAATTAAAAATAAATTTAAAAGGCTTTAAATTGTAGGGTTGTAAAATGGAAATTTATGAAACTCATTTTTTAATATAATAATTATAAAGATACTATAGCCTTTTAAATTAAAAATAAATTTAAAAGGCTTTAAATTGCAAGGTTGTAAAATGGAAATTTATACAATAAATTTCCATTTTACTTCTTCCATAACAATTTAAACAATTTAATTTTTTACTTGCAATTATAATTTAAGATTATAAAATTAGTAGACAGAAATTGACACGGTTTATTATAACTGGAAAGAGGTAAATAGTGATAAATTTTTTCCTGCGAATATTATTCGGTACAAAAACCGAACGAGACATTAAAAAACTACAGCCTGTTGTAGCTTTGATAAATTCACTGGAACCTGAAATAAGGGAGCTGACTGATGAAAAACTTGCCGAAAAAACAAATGAATTCAAAGAACACCTCCGAAATGGAAGTTCCCTTGAGGATATCCTCCCGGAAGCATTTGCTGTTGTAAGAGAAGCGGCCCGAAGGTTACTGGGAGAAAGACCCTATGATGTCCAGCTTATGGGCGGGATCGCACTGCATGAGGGAACAATTGCTGAGATGAAGACGGGGGAAGGGAAAACACTGGCGTCCACCATGCCGGTATACCTCAATGCTCTGACCGAGAAAGGCGTCCATATCATTACGGTAAATGATTATTTGGCTAAAAGAGACCGTGAATGGATGGGTCCAATCTATGAATTCCTTGGTTTAAGTGTGGGAGTGATCCAGCATGACATGCCCCTGGAACATAAGCAATTGGCATATAAATGTGATATAACTTATGGTACCAATAATGAATTCGGATTTGATTACCTGCGTGATAACATGGTCCCTCATAAGGACTATAAAATGCAGAGAGATCTGAATTACTGCATTATCGATGAAGTTGACAGTATTTTGATAGACGAAGCACGAACTCCTCTTATCATATCAGGGCCATCGGAAGAATCAACCAACCAATACTATAAGGTCAGTAAAATAATCTCTATAATGAAAAAGGATGAAGATTTTGAACTGGATGAAAAGACGAGATCTGTTTATTTAACTGAAAAAGGAATGAAACATGCAGAACAGCTTTTAAAGATAGATAATATGTTCACGGCACAGAATATCGAATATCAGCATCATGTTACTCAGGCGATCAGAGCACGCTATCTGTTTAAGCGTGATGTTGATTACGTTGTAAAAGATGGAAAAGTTGTTATTGTTGATGAATTTACCGGACGCTTAATGCAGGGAAGAAGATGGAGTGACGGCCTTCATCAGGCGATCGAAGCAAAAGAGAATGCGGTCATCGAATCCGAGAACCAGACGCTGGCCACCATCACATTTCAGAATTATTTTAAATTATATAACAAGATCTCAGGCATGACAGGAACAGCAGAAACAGAAGCCCAGGAATTTATGGAGATCTATAAACTGGATGTAGTGGTCATTCCCACTAATAAACCGATCATTCGGGCAGATAATCAGGATCAGATCTACAGGACATTCCAGGAAAAAGTAAATGCTATTGCCCTGGAACTGGAAGAAAAATACAAGACAGGCCAGCCTGTTCTCGTCGGAACGATATCTATAGAAAAATCTGAAGTCTTAAGCAGAGCTCTCAAAAAAAAGAACATTCCTCATGAGGTACTGAACGCAAAGTATCATGAAAAAGAAGCTCAGATCATCAAACAGGCCGGAAAGAGAGGGAGCATTACTATAGCAACCAATATGGCTGGCCGTGGGACAGATATTGTTCTGGGAGGATATGCGGATTTCAAAGAAGAACTGCAGGATAACATCACTGTTCGTTCAGAAGAAAGCATGCAATTTCACCAGCTGATCGTCCAGGGAAATATTATAGAAGCGGAGAAGGTGATAGACAGGTTCAAAGGCCCGGAAAAAGATAAAGCACTGGGCGTACTCTGTAAAACAGGATTAAAACAGTTCGAATTTAATTTTGTTTTGAAACAGAT
>JAHITG010000245.1 GCA_018817865.1 Spirochaetota bacterium | reverse complement strand
TCAGAATAGTACTACTGTAATAAAGATCCTGAGGGGTACGCTGAGGATTAAAAGTATCAGTTTCGCAAAAGAAGAGAATATCATAATACAGACGAAAAATTCCGAAATAATACCATCCGGAACAGACCTGGTGATCGATTATAACGGTTCTCTGGATACCTCTGTTTATGTTTTTGATGGTAAAGCTCAAGTATTGAATCCTAATCAAGCCTCTTCCCCTGTTCAGGTCAACGCATATCAAATGAGCTCCGTCAGCGGGAAGAATATACCTGCAGCACCATCTGATATTCCCGATAACATATTAAAGACATATGATGTTCCCCCAAAACCGGAGCTGATCCAGCCGATAATAAAAGCCCCGGAAACAACTGAAGAAGTAAAAACCATACCGGAAACTCCTCCCGTTGTAGAAGAACCGAAAATGGGGCCGGAGCCTTTACCAGAGCAGCCTAAACCGGAAGTAAAACCGGAAGCTAAACCGAAACCAAAGAAGAAACCTGAAAAGAAACCGGAGAAAAAGCCCGTAGAGAAAAAAGAGCCATGGTGTAAGGATCCAAAGTTAGAATTTCATTTAAATTTTGATCTTATGTATGCTGAATTTAATAAACAGGGGCATGTATTGCTTGCATTGATGCCGGAATTTGTATACTGCAAGATCGGCCTGGCTTTTTATCTTCCCATCTATTACAACTATAAGTACAACTTTATGAAACCCAAGAAATCATGGTATAATTTCACTGATTGGGATTTCAGCTCTCCAAAAGATTCCGCTCATGATCTGTGGATTAAATTCTTATATATACGATATGGCAAAAAAGGGGATCCCTTTTTCATACGGATCGGAGGTTTATCAGGTGTTACTTTTGCCAATGGTTTTATTATGAACGATTATTCAAATATGTTAAATTTTCCAAAAATACGTAAGTTAGGTCTTCAATTTGATTATATTTTCAGTAAATTCATCGGATTTGAGACATTATTTGATGATGTCAGTGATCTAAAACTCTATGGAGGCCGATTTGTAGTTTTTCCATTTGGTTTAGCTCCTGACCTGGGAATGTTAACAAGGATCCAGATCGGTTCCACCTTAATATATGATAAAATAGGAAAGAATGATCGTGTAATAAACTGGGGACTTGATCTTGGATTTCCTCTCGTGGAGAGCAATATCTTTAATTTAAGGTATGGTATCGACTATGCAACTTTTTCTGTTAAAGCTCCTGATACATTGAATAAAGACGGCTGGGTTTCTTCAGGCAATTATGGCTTTTCAACAGGATTTAAGGGAAATATTGCTATTATCGTTTACCGGGCAGAATACAGGTATTTGAAAGACGGTTATATCCCGGAATATTTTGACAATTTTTATGATCTGAATCGTGAAATTAAGTATGCCGGATTAATAACAATGTATAATACTTCAGGCTTACCCACATGGAACGGTTATCTTGCTAATGCGGGATTTCAGATTGCAGGAGCAGGGGAGGTCGGAGGTACCTATCAGGAGTATTATGATGAGAATAACAATACTTTCAATAAAGCAAAACTCTATTTAACTATAAAAAAAGGTGTTATTCCCAAATTTTATGGAACAGCTGCCTATCATAAGATCAATGTTGTCGGCCTTACCGGAATACGAGGCCTTTTCGGGACTTTATATGACGAAAATACAACACTGACATTTGACGGCGGATTCAGTCTTATCCCGTTCACATATATCACTCTTTCCTATCAGAAGTCTTTTGAATATGATGAAGATGGTAATCTTCAATCTTATGAGACGTATTCAACCGGCTTGAGTCTGGGTTTTTAAATGGGAAAGATCATAGAGTTATCCCCAGAGATCTACAATCGCATCGCAGCCGGAGAAGTGATCGAAAATTCTTCTTCCGTGGTAAAAGAACTCCTCGAAAATGCTTTGGATGCCAACAGTACCAGTATTGAAATAATCATTAAAAATGCAGGAAAAAAAGAGATCACTGTTGCTGACAACGGAACAGGTATGAATCAAAGTGATCTCTTCCTGGCCATAAAAAAACATACTACAAGTAAAATAAAGAGTATTGATGACCTTAACAGAATACGCTCTTTCGGATTCAGAGGAGAAGCCCTTTCTTCTATCGTTTCAGTAGCAGTTGTAGAGATAACTTCTAAAGATGGAAAATCCGCACAGGGAATAAAAATGATGATTGAGGATGCGGGAAAAAATATAAAAGAGAGCAGGGTCTCTTTTAATACCGGTACTTCTGTCAGTGTGTTCAACCTGTTTTATAATACTCCTGCCAGATTCAAATTTTTAAAGAGTGATAAATATGAATTATTAAAGATAAAACAGACCGTGGATATGCTTCTTATTCCGCATTACGATCTGGACTTCAAACTTATTTATGAAGGGAAGAGGCCGTTGCTCTATAAACAGAGGAAAAACCTT
>JAHITG010000244.1 GCA_018817865.1 Spirochaetota bacterium | reverse complement strand
CTTTATCTGATGTACCTGATAATCTGGCATCTGAAGAAGAGATCAATATTGATGAATTGAATGATGGCCCTGAAATTCCTGTTGTCGGCGTTCCTTCAGCTACGGCGGTTTCGGGAAAAAATGTTGATATTGATAAAGAGTCGTTAAAGACCGTATTGAAATATTTGGACAGTCTGCTGGATAGTCTTCCTGAAGATAAAATTAAAGAATTTGCGGATTCCGAGTATTATGATCTTTATAATAAACTGATCAATTCATTAGAAATTTAATTTCAGGAGCTGATATGGGCCGTTTTACGCAGGATATAAATAATGGTACTTCTGTTTCTGTCGATGTTGACAGTTTTATCTTAGAGCTTTTTGGTGAAAAACGTCTGCAACTTCCTCTTGAAATAGTATATAATCTATTAAAAAAGAGATTTAAAGCTACCAGGGTTATCATTAATTTTCTGGATGAAAAAGAGAGTATATTCAAGATGATCGGCTCAACCGGGATCACCGCAAGTGTAAAAGAAGGACCTTCACTGGAATTCGGCAGTTATGTGCTTAAGACCCTGACCAGCCCTGTTCATTTTTCAGAACTGATATCAGAACCGAAATATAAAGAGGAATTGAACGGTTATCTGGAATATGATCTTAAAATTTTATTTCCATTATTGTATAAGAGTGAATTAAGAGGATTTATTGCCCTGGGGCCAAAGGACGATAAGAGTACTTACAGTATAGAGGATTTTGAGGAATTAAATAAGTTCGGCAGTTTGATCGGTACTGCATTGGTTCATTCCCGGGCAGTGAAGGATGCGTATTCCAAACTTGATGAAATGTCCTGTAATGAAAAGACCCATCTTAAATTACTGGAGACTTCAAAGAATATTACTCTGGCTGAAAATCTTGATGAGGCATTGACTATCTTTTATAAATCGGTACAGGATTTTTTTGGGATAAAAGCTGCAAATATTATGATCCCGGATGCCTCCGGAAAAGTTTTCAAGATAAAAAAGAGCCTGGGTCTTTCATCTGTCACAGATGAAAAGTTTGTCATTGACAGGGATGACGAAATTCTCGGCAGCATTATTCAACTGGGTGAAAGTATGTACGTACCGGAGTATAAAAAGATCAGCGGATTTAAAAGTATTGCTGCCCAGGACAAAAAAAAGATCAGCTGCTTTTACTGTGTGCCTATTAAATTGGGAAGTACCTGTTTCGGGATTTTTAATATATTTGATTTTGTCCGCTCTGAGAATGACCGGCTTTCAAGTGATCATGAAAAGGCTTTTGACTATATCCCTCTTGGATTATTGCCATATATCATCAATGAAAGTAAATAATTTTAATGAAAGCACCATTACCTGATTATATCGAGGTTTTAGATACCCGCGATAAAAATAATGATTTAAAAACTATAAAGTATCGAAATAGATTTATCCATAGTCCCTACGATCCGGGGAAAGAGGCTGAAACGATCATAGAAAAATATCCCGGTCTAAAACAGGTTAAGGTTATTATCCTGTTCGGCCTGGGTATGGGGTATATCCTCCGGGCACTTTCCAATGTAATTAAAAATAATGATATTAAAATAATTGCCATAGAGTATGAAGAGCATTTTAAAAATTTTTATGATGAAAAGTGCGGTGATAATATACTTTTATGTTTTGGGAAACCAGCGGATTCGGTCTGGAAAATCCTGGCGCCTGTTTTTATTCAGTTTTCATTGAGAGATGTCCTGTTCCTGGAGGTCCCGGGAATAATGCAGATCAATGAAGAATACTATCGTGATATCAAAGAGAGGATAAAGATATATTGTGAACAGAAGGTCGCTGATCTGACTACTACTGCTTATTTTTCTTCGGGGTGGCTCTTCAATAGTTTTATCAATTTTCGTCATATTTCGCCATTCCTTTTTATCAATGAACTGAAAAGTGCATTTGCCGGGCAAAAAGGACTACTGGTCTCTTCCGGTCCCTCCGTAGAAAAAGATATATCTTATATCAGAAGGTTTAAGGGTATTATTATTTCTCTGCCTCCCTCAGTGAATTATTTATTGAAGAACGGCTTAATTCCGGATTTTATACTGTTGGGAGATTCCAGTTACTATAATCAGCTTCATTTGAGAAAGGCCATGCGATCCGGTATTCCCCTGCTCGCCGACCTTTCCGTCCATTATACTTTATTGAAGAGATGGGAAGGCCCCCGTATCATTTTCAGTTATAATCTTTCCGGCCTGGAGTTTTTTTTTAATAAGTATAAGATAGGACATATCCCCCAGGGAGGTACGGCAGCCAGTACTGCATTATACGTTCTGAAATACTTCGGTATCAGCGATGTTACATTATCCGGACAGGATTTTGCCTATCAGGATCTTAAGCTTCACCTCAAGGGAAGCGGATATGAAGTGTACCGGGCGCGCAGAATAAATAAATTTAAAACTTTGTTTGATCTGAACTATGCTTCGATCAAAGGGAATAAATTGGAGTATACGGAAGGAAAGATCATTGACCATAAACTGAAGCTGTACAAAGACTGGTTCATAAAACTGGTGCGGATATTAAAGATCAATATTGCTGATAAGGAGGAATGGCCTGAAAGCAGTAAAAAAAAGATCAGACTGAAATCTGTAAAACGAATTCAGCTGGGAAAAGAACTTGCCGGACTGAAAGAAGAACTGAAAAAGGAGCAGAGCCAAAAGTGCAGTGCACTTCTGGAACGGATAAAGGGTCAAAGAGATATTTATAATTTAATAAGAGGATTTGCATTTCAGGAATTTCTGAAAGTTGAGCAGGGGGTCACAGGACAGAAAGAAGAATTATGTGCTGAAATATTTTCAAAAATAGAAAAACTCCAATGGCTGATAGATTTTAATTTGAGAAAATGAACATTTTAAATGAACAGGACCGGGTGAATTTTTAATGAAAGATAAAAGTTTCCACACGGAAAAGGCTAAAAATGGAAGTAATACTCTTTTTTATCTTGAAAATGGAGTGAAGAAGTATCTTCACAGCCGATATGAACCGGAAAAAGAGGCTGAAACGATCATCAAGAATGTGGATGCCTCACGGTATGATTTTATTGTTCTTTTCGGGAATGCCCTGGGATATGTCTTGAAAAAGCTGCTGGCTCAGAAAGAAATAAAGAAGATCATTGTCGTTGAAAAAAAGAAGGAACTGTATGAGGAATTTTTAACAGGAAATGGTAAAACTATGTTCAGCGAAGCTGAATGCAGGGTTGAATTTATTATCAATACTCCAGGGGAAGCAGCAATAGAGCGGATAAGCAGGCAATTTAGTTTGATGGATCATAAGGGGTTTTTTCTGGTCGAGCTTGCTTCTGTAGTTATACTTGACAAGGAGTACTATAATGAACTGAAAAGAGGCCTGAACATTTCCCTGGATAAAAGGATCAGTGATCAATTGACAGAATCAGCATTAGGTATATCTCTCTGGAATAATTTATTAAATAATCTGAGTGAATCAGTAAAACTCAGCATTCTGAAAATTGATCATGACAGCAGTTTAAAAAATGATGTTATCATTGTATCAGCAGGAACTTCTCTTGTGGATGATATCCCTGTTTTACGCAAACTCCAGCATACTGCATTGATCTTCTCTGCGGATACTGCCTTAAAGTATCTGCTGAAAAATAATATAAAACCTGATCTGGTCTTCAGTCTGGATCCTCAATATTACAGCTACCTACACTATTACCAAGAGGAGAAGACGGCCGGGCAAGTTATGGACATCTTTGCAGGATTTTCTCTGACAAAGTTTTTGAAAAACCCTTCGTTTCTGATAAGTAAGAATTTTATTTCAGATCGCCTTTTTAATAAAGAAGACCTTCTGGACTCCTCCGGAGGCTCAGTTACGAATTTTATTTATCAGTTTATAAAAGGCCATTTTCACAGGATCATCTTTTCCGGGCTTGATCTTTGTTATGAAGATTCAAAGATGTATATTCCCCATACATATATAACCGACTTTTTTATAAAGAGGAACACCCGGATGTCGACCCTGCAGGACAAATATTTTTCTTTTTATAAGAGCAGGGCTAAAAGAAAGATTGCATTTCGCGGAAAGGAATATTATACAACATATTCCATGATCAATTATTTTAACTGGCTAAAGCAGGAATTTTCCGGGAAGGAGAATATATTTTTATCCTCCAGCTGCCTGGCTGATTTTAAAAATGTTCAAAGAATAGATCTGAGTGATATTAAAAGTCATGGTAAAGAAGATAAAGTTCTTTACCTGAAAGATATTCCAAAGAAAGAGTTACTAAAAAAGATATCTTCATTGAAAGATGATCCCTCTTTTATGGATTTAATTAATAATATGGTGATCTCCTCCCGGTTTATCAATAGCTGGAAAGAGATGGATAACCATCAGAAACAGAAAATATATCAAAATAATCGAATATATTTATCAGAAAAAATTGAAAAATTAAAATAATTATATTATGTTATATATAGATACTGTTACTGTATAACCATAGGAGGGGGATGGTTTTTTAAATTATTGTACCTATGGATGGTTTATATCGATGAAAAATATTTTCCTTTCGATCTTTATATTGCTTTCTGCTTTTTATGTACATGCTGAAACTTATTTAATACGATCCTTTAATGATGTATTTGTTATGGGAGAGAATGATCTGACCTGGGAAAAGATGGAGCCCAATCAGATGATACTGGAAAAGGCGCGTTTTAGAACGGGTGAAAATAGTGTGGCAGAGATCCTGATCAATGAGAAGGTCGTTATTACAGTACGGGAAAATACTTTATTTAAGATGCATGAGCTTAAAAACCGGATTGTCCTCGAGCTTATCAAGGGCTCTATTAATGTCAATTCAGAAACAGTATTAACAAATTTGATAGTAAAAAGTTTATTAGGTGATGTTCAGGTTCTTTCCGGAAATATTCTGCTGAAAAATATTAATAATAATTTTTTGATCTCTGTATTTGATAATAAAGCTGTTGCCACTTTAAGATCAAAGAAAATAACGATACCACAGGGATACGGCCTGGAGATCACTCCGCTTTTGACCGGTTTAGAGCCGTTCCCTCTGCCCGGTTCACCGGTTCCGGATTATCCTGCTGATAAATCAATAATATCATCAGGAGTGGAGCTGAAGTGGGAGCCGGTAAATGAAGCCATCCTTTACCGTATGGAATTATCAATAGATAAAGATTTTATTAAGATCGTCATGAGGGATGAAATTGATGCAAGTAAATATTCCACAAAGGATCTTACTGATGGTCAATATTTCTGGAGGGTCTCGGCTGTTAACAGGAAAAACCTGGAAGGGCCTTATTTTGGATCCAGCAGTTTTATTATTCAGGGACAGGCTCCTTCTTCATTATTGATCAGTGATAATAAAAAGGATCCTGATGTGAAGGATCCCACGGAAACCGTTGAAGACAAAAAAGAATCGGACAAAGACGAGGAGGATGAAGCCATCCCTCCTGAAAATACCACAAACAGCATTATTCTGGGAAGCATCATTCTGCTTTCGATCATTATTCTGATCATTCTGTAGAGCTTCCACTTCACTTAATTTATTTTATACTTGAAATCAATTTTATTATAATTATTATATGAGAAACCGGGGTGTGTTCTTCCCGGATCAGTTTTTTATTTTGAAGGACAGGAAATAAAATGAAACCATTACAGTTCTGGGCAATAATCAATGATCAGATCTCAGGCACAAAATCTATTGAGCATGAGATCAAGCTTTTTGAAAAAGAGACAAATATTAAAGTAGAGCTGAAAGAATTTCCATGGGGGAAGATCTGGGATTATCTGATCAATTCTATTAAAGAGGATAACAAGCCTGATGTTGTGCAGGTAGGTTCTTCATGGATCAGTATTCTCTCCCAAATAGGATTTTTAGATGACATTACTGACCTGGTTGATAAAGAGCTTGACAACCTTTATAATATCTCTCCAAAGATCGGCAATAAGTATTATGCGCTTCCCTGGATACTGGATCTGAACCTTCTCTTTGTCAGGAAAAAAGATTTCGATAACGGGTTTGCTCCTGAAACGATCGATGACCTGCTCCTTTTATGCAAGAAGAGTAAGAAGAATGACCTCTTTGCCATAGGGGGAATTGAAGAGAATATTTTGATCCAATACATATCCAGTTTCCTGTGGGCTTATAATGGCGACTATGTCATAAACGACAGTTT
The DNA here is from genome assembly GCA_018817865.1 of Spirochaetota bacterium. Classification (GTDB taxonomy): domain Bacteria; phylum Spirochaetota; class JAHITG01; order JAHITG01; family JAHITG01; genus JAHITG01. The sequence continues at coordinate 8,323 of JAHITG010000244.1, read as the reverse complement.
TGACCTTCTGGATAAAAAAAATTTTAAAGGAATAAAGGTCTTTTTTGATCTTATTAAAAAATACGGAGTAAAAAAATCGTTATTAAATATTTATGGAGATGTCATGTGGGATTTCTTTTTAAAAGGGAAAGGGGTTTTCACTTTTACCAATGCCTGGGTGATAAATGCTTTTATTAAGCCTTATAAAAAGAAGGATGATTTTTCCGTCCAGGTGGTACCTGGTAATGAGAAAACGAGATACCCGTTTATGGGAGGGGCCTGTCTCGGGATCGTAAAAGGAACGGAAATGGTAAAGGAGAGCAGGAGATTTTTACGGTTTTTAACTGAATATTCTTCAGAAAAAAGATATCTGTCAAAGATCGGCCTCCTCCCGGCACGTAAAGATGTGATGAATGACCGCATTAATTATTTTCTATATAAAGATGCTATACTGAAGAGTTTGGAGGTAGGCAGGATCTATCCACCTGTACCGTATTGGGGTTCTTTTGAAAAGATATTTGTCGGATTTATCCACAAGATGTTTGCTTATATTCTTGAAGGGATCTATTCCGATAAGGTCCTGGAAGATGAATTAAAGATCGTGAATGCAAAGGTCCATTCTGTAATCAGCCTGTGGGAGCGATAAGATGTCCAGTAAAATAAATATCAAAACATTTGATCTTGAAAATACGATCCTGTCAGTTGACCTTTCCACTGCATTACGAAACCTTCTGTATTTTTTTATAGAGAATGTAAAGAGCGCAAAAACGGTCTTGTATATATATGATGAATCGGATAAACTGCTTTCTTCTGAACTGGTATACATAAACGGTACCATACTGATAGGGGATGAAGAGATCTTTGTAAGCTCTATCAATAAAGATGAGAAATCCCTTGTTATTTTAAATAAAAAGATGATCATCAAGCCCACCGAGCTTTATGTTCCGATGAAATATAATAAAACGATATATGGACTGCTTCTGGTTGACCGAAGCCTTGATAAAAAGACCTTTTCAAAGCGGGAGGTCACTTTTATCAAGAATATCGCTGACCTGGCTGCCAAAGGTATTTACCAGAACAGGATCCTGAAAGACAGGGATAATAAGATAAAGCAGTTGAATGCCCTTCTGGATATCTCTCTGGTCCTGAACACCAAAAAGAAAAAGACGATACTCGATTCCATCGGGAAGGCATTGATCAAGTATGGGAAATTCGACCGGGTCAGGATCTATATAAAAGACCGCCTGGATAAGTATGTCTGCACGGTTTACAAAGGGATCATTGGAGGGCGTAATAATTACTCCAAGAGGTATTTTGATATTACAGCATTTAATCGTAAGTATATCACGGATATTTATTATATCATGAACCTGGAAAAAGACGAGAATATGCCGTTAGGATTTATTGAAGTGGACAATATCATCAGTCAGGTGCGTTTTATTGATGAACAACTCAACTTTCTTAAGATCATCGGAACGCAGTTGTCTATTACATTGAAAAATATTGCACTGGTAGAGAGGCTGAAGAAGACCTCCATTACGGATCCTTTAACCAATGCTTATAATTATCGATACCTTGTAAGCTATATTAGTAAGGAGATCAAAAGATCGGAAAGATTTGATCAAAAGTTCTCATTATTACTCTTTGATATTGATGACTTTAAAAAGATAAATGATAAGTACGGTCATCAGAAAGGCGATGAAGTGCTTACAAAGCTTATAAAATATTTAAGGGGCATTTCAAGGGAGATCGATGTAATAAGCCGGTACGGCGGTGACGAATTTATTATTGTTGCATCAAATACGGATAAGGAAAATGCCGTTAAATTCGGTAAAAAGATCCTGATGTTCTTGCCTGCGGTACAGTATAAGGACGGGAATAAAAAGATCAAGATCAGTATGGGTATATCTACCTTCCCGGATGACGGAAAAGAGATTCCTGAGCTGATCAAGGCGGCAGACAGGAAACTTTACCAGGCAAAAAGGGCCGGAAAGCACAGGGTGCAGGGGTAAGAGAGCAGAAAGGTGCTGTTTTTAATGATAAGTAAAAGATCTTTTTGTCATATTTTTATTATAGCATGGCATTTATTTGTTTGTCAAATAGCAGGTACAGCCGGGCCGTATTTTGATTCTATTTGGCCTGTAGAACATGGTGATCCGGCCAGACACCAGTTCATAAACAAAGCAGGGCTCAATTTAAATCTTAACCTTACACTCACTATATTAACACGGGGATCTTACGACCTTCCTGTATTTCCTTTTACCCGAAAGACCAATGAGTTGTACCTGATAGGCGGTACGCCCAGCGTAACTATCGCCCAGGGCTGGATCGCTAAACTTGATCCTGATAGCCTCCAAACACAGGTTATAACCTTTTTAACAAACGGTTCCTTAACATGGAGCCCGTCTGCTGTCATTCATTCCAATGGTTTTATCTATGCCGTCTCAAGTCATTATATATATAAACTCGATAGTAATCTAAATATTGTAAATTGTAAGCTCCTCCCGGGTGATCCCGAAGGAGAAAGCAATCTCTTGATTTTAAATGACGGCAGGCTTATTGCCAAGGGCGGGCATCGTGTCCTTGGTACACGCTCATCTCTGGTGGTTCTTGATCCATCTGATCTGTCTGTTTTAGAGGAGGTGATATTACCGGAGCTTTCGCGGGGACGAATGAGCCTTTATACATTTACTAACCTGGAATGCGCTTACTGTATTGGAGAAACTACGGTATGGCGTTATGCTTATGATCCTGTCAACTGCCTCACCTTTGACAGTAACTGGTCTTTTAACTATATGGACAAATTGCCTGACTCCAGCTATGGTAATGCCCCCACTTTTATCGGGAGCAATCTTTATATGATGAATAACTCTGATCCCCTTAATTTTGCGGCCAATGATCCTATTTATGTTTTTCGTATCAACCTGAGTGATGCCTCCAACTACGACAGGTTTCAGCCCTTCCCGGGCATAACCAATGGCTTTTCTTTGAGCAAAATGGCAGCCGACCCTACCAATAATATTATCTTTCCCATGGATTCAAGAAACGGCTTTTTAGGTGCTTTAAGGTATACGGGCGGGATTCCTGTTTTTGAAACATTGTGGATAAAACAGTTCAAAGCAACCGGAATATTTGCCGGATCGATCATGGATAATGAATTCTATATTAATCATTATGATGGATTCAATGACTGGTTCGTTGTTCTCGATGAATTCATGGGAAGTGAAAAAGCCCGGATAAGAACTCCCAGTTTAAAAGCCACCTATGGAGCATTAATTATGGGATTCAATAAAACTGCTTACTACGCGGGAGGCGGTTACATCTGTAAAATATTCCCTGTACAAAGGACAAATAATGATCTTACGGATCCTCATGGTTTCAATCCTCTGGCCGGGCCGAATCCTTATAAAAGCAATGGCCCTTTTTATTTTACAGGGATAACACAGGGTACAAAGATCAGGATCTATACCATTACAGGGGCTCTTATTACAAGTCTTGTCGAAGAGGATAATGATGGTGTTATTATCTGGGATGTGAGGAACAGTTCGGGAAAAGATCTGGCCAGCGGTGTGTATTTATGCCATATAAAAAGCAGTAGTGGCCAAAGTAAGCTTATGAAGATCATGGTTATACGATAAAAGAAGAAGGAATAAAACACATTGACAAATCAATCCCAAGTGTATTGTTAAATACACTTCTTTTTCTTTTCGAATAAAATTTTTATAATACTACACTCCCGTGTCTGATAACAACAGACACGGGAGTAAAAAATGATAAGTTATATTTTTAAAATTCATTTAATGAATTTTAAAAATATCTCGAAAAATACATTTTCCACTTGACTTTTGGTTATAATTTGTTTAATTTAATCAATGAATGAATTAAATGAATTAAATGAATTAAATGAATTAAATGAATTATTTGATTATTCGGAGGATTACATGAAATATGACGGGAGTTCAAAAGTAGAGAGCATTTATCTGGACAAGACAGAATATAAATTCATCTATCCCCCTGAAGAAAAGATAAAAAGCATCATTACTCTGAACTTTCCGGTTCTGGGGAAACTGACTTCATTGCGTTTTATTGAATGGGTACAGAAAAATCCAGGCGGAGTGATCTCTCTTCCCACGGGAAAGACCCCGGAGCATTTTATAAAGTGGACACAGCATTATCTGAATAACTGGAATAAGAAGGATGTGGTAAAGGACCTTGAAGAGAACGGTATTAATACAAAGATCTATCCTGACATCTCTTCACTTTCTTTTATTCAGATTGACGAGTTCTATCCCATTTCTCCCGATCAGCAGAACAGCTTTAATTATTATATAAACAAGTTCTATATAAAAGGATTTGGATTGGATAAAAAGAAAGTACAGTTGATCGATACCTCAAAGACCGGTCTGCCTGAAGGATATACTTTAAATAATATCTTCCCGGACAACCGCGTGGACCTGTCATTACGCACGCGTTATCCTAAATCGCATCTGGAGGAGCTTCAAAAAAATGCCATCCATTCCGTAGATCAGTTCTGTGTGCATTATGAAGAGAAGATCAGGGAACTTGGAGGCATCGGGTTCTTTCTGGGAGGGATCGGTCCGGACGGTCATATCGGATTCAATGTCAGCGGAAGCGATTTTTTTTCAACCACAAGGCTTATCCATATTAATTATGAAACGGCAGCCGCCGCCGCAGCAGATTTGGGAGGGATCGAGGTAAGCCGGAACAGGCTTGTCATTACGATCGGGCTTTCATCGATCATATATCATAAAGATGCAGTGGCCATTATTATTGCAGCAGGGGAGGCAAAAGCAGATATCGTGGCAAGGTCGATCACATCCGTGGAAGATATACAATATCCTGCTTCCATACTTCGGAAGCTTCCAAACGCCAGGTTCTATCTTACGCAGGGTGCCGGTATAAAAATGAAGGAACGGGCTTTTATCAGATTAAAGAATACAAAGAAAGTCAGCAAGATCGAAGAAGCTTTCCATATACTGAATTATACATTAAAAAGCAATGTGCCTCTTGAGAAGATCCCGGCTGATAAATTAATGAAGGACAGGTTCTGTAATGAAGTTTTAAAAAAATCAGATGAGACTCCTTATACAATAAAAAAGAGGATCAGGAAAGATCTGATAAAAAAGATCAATGCTGGAATTAAACCTGTTTTGAATTCGGTTATTCTTCATACTTCACCGCATCATGATGATGAAATGCTTGGTTATCTTCCTTATATCATGCATCTGGTAAGAGAGAAGAGCAATACCAACTATTTTTCTTACATGACAAGCGGGTTTACATCTGTTACAAACACCTATATGGTGACGCTTTTAGAGAAGTTAAAGTATCATTTAACTCTTCCGCGGTTTAAATTCCTGATAAATGACGGGTATTTTACAGCGGATTATTCTAATGCAAGGAATGATGATATCTACTATTTTCTTGACGGGCTTGCATCTGATTCTCCCTTCATACAGGATGAGGCAATTACAAGACGGCTGTTAAGGATCATTGTTGAAGTATATGATATAGGAAAATTAAATGAATTTTTAAGCAAGGTGAATGAGCTGATCGATTATTTTAAAACACAATACCCTGGAAAGAAAGATCCGGAACATGTCCAGAAGATCAAGGGAATGATCAGGGAATTCGAGGCTGAGCTGGTATGGGGTTATTTTGGATTTGAATCCTCTTCTGTTCTTCATGCCCGCCTCGGGTTTTATACGGGTGATATCTTTTCCAGGCAGCCGGAGATGAAGAGTGATGTGATCCCTGTTTATAATATTTTAATGAAGACCAGGCCGGACATTGTGACGGTAGCACTGGACCCTGAAGGAAGCGGGCCGGATACTCATTATAAGGTGCTCCAGGCTATTTCTGAAGCTTTAAAGAAGTATGAGAAGAGGACCGGGCGATCGAATATCCGGATCTGGGGCTATCGAAACGTCTGGTACCGGTTCCACCCTGCTGATGCCAACCTCTACATTCCGACATCATTAAATGCTATTGCCGTATTGAACCATTCTTTTTTGAACTGTTTCGGTTCTCAGCGGGATGCCTCTTTTCCTTCTTATGAATATGACGGCCCATTTTCAAAACTTGCCCAGCGGATACTGGTTCAGCAGTATATGGCCATGAAACGGACTCTGGGAGAAGAATATTTCTATAATAATCCTCACCCCAGAATAAGGGCTACAAGAGGACTGGTCTTTTTAAAGGAATTAAGCCTGAAAGAATTCTATAAACACTCTATGGAATTAAAGAGATTGATCGAGGTATGATAATGAATTTCTTGACATGTAAAAATAAAAAATTAATTTCAATCATTGAACGAAATTAAAAATTATGGAGAAAAAATGCAACAGATGGATAATTTTTTAAAGATCGATCAGAATAATGCGGCTGTATTTAACCGCTTGAAAGTATTGAAACTGATCATTGAAAAGAAGAATATTAAGCGGGTGGAGATCGCGAAACAGACAGGCCTTCAAACTTCTACGCTCACTTATATTATCCAGGACTTGAAGAATCTTGATCTGATCAAAGAGGCTGTTTCAGAGGATGCTTTAAAAAGCAAAGGAGTCAAACCCAATATCATTACATTAAATGAGGAAGATAACTATGTAATGGGATTCGATATAAAACCGGGAGAGATCAAGGTGGTTGTAAAAAATCTTGCTGATCGGATCATTCATCAGGCTGCCTTTAAAATGGTATTCAGCAAAACCCGCGCTGTTGAACAGCTGGCCGGGATCTATACTAAACTGGCAAAGGATATTCTGCCTTCTAAAAAGATCCTTGGTGTGGGTATCGGACTGCCGGGTGTTGTCAGTAAAAATGATAACGAGATCATAGTCAGTAATTTACTGAAGATAGAAAAATTCCCCCTGGGAAAACTTCTCAGCCAGAAAATAAAGGTCCCGGTCTTTCTGGAGAATAATGCCAATGCCGCTGCATACGGAGATTATATTGCAAATTACAGGCAGGTTACGCAGAACCTTTTTCTGCTGCTCTTTCACCTGAATGGTGCGAAGAGCATCAGGGATATTGCCGTAGGAAGCGGACTGATCATTAACAGGGAGGTCTATTATGGTGATTTTCATGCAGCCGGTGAGATAGGGGATATCTTTGACGGTATAATAAGCAGTCTTGCAAAAGATAAAGATGCGCAGGCCCTGGTGTCAAAATCTCTGCTTGATCAGTTAAAGGCATCCGGCAAACCCGGAAAAGCAAATCCTAAAGATTCAAAACTTATACGGGAGCTTGGGTTCCGGCTGGGGGAAGTTATCAGCAATGTGATCAATATCATCAATCCATCGGTTGTGCTCATAGCAGGAGACCATTCGATCGACCAGACCGACTTTTTTCAGTCAATTAAAGAAGGGATCAAAGATAATCTCGTCTCCTTTATCCGGGAGAAGGTCCGGATAAATAAGGCCGATTTCGGGGAGTACAATATTTCAGTAGGGGCCGCGTTCATGGCGAGCCGGGAGATATTGACTTATCAGTATTTCAATGAATTACTTAAAAAGTGATCATACTATCATTATTAAATAAACAAAGGAGGTATTTAAGATGAAAATGAAAAGAGAAATATCAATGATTCTTATGCTTATTTCACTGGTCCTGACTTTTTCATGTATCAAGAAACATGATACCAAGATCATGCTCCGATACTCAGCTCCCAGTTTTGCGCTTTATAACAAGATCAGGGAAAATATCGGAAAGGAGTTTGAGAAGATTCATCCGGAAGTGCGAACAGTTTATGAGCCTATTTCAAGTCGGGGATTTTTTGAAAAACTCCAGACACAAGTGGCTGGCGAAACAGAGCCTGATGTCTATTTTATGAGGGATTATGAATTGCCGATCTTTGTTGGTGGAGGAGCAATAAGTAACTTGAATGGTTTTATCAATAATGATGAAGATTTTGATCTGAAAGATTATCATAAGATCCTGATCGATTCTTATACTATTGGTAATAAGATCTATGGTTTGCCTGGCAGTTTTACCAGCGGTGTTATCTTTTACAATAAAGATCTTTTATCAAAGGCGGGATATAAGAGATTTAATGACCTGACATGGGAGAAGCTTATCAAGGTCGGGAAAAAACTGACCCTTCATAACGCACAGGGATCTGTACAGCAGTTCGGTATAGTCCTGGAATATTATGACTGGATCACCTTTATCCTGCAGAATAACGGCAGGGTCTTTTCAGACGATAAAAAAAGATGTGTTATTAATTCACCTGCTGCTGTTACAGCTGTCAAATATTTAAAGACTCTATTTAAAAATCATCATATTACGCCGAACAGCGTTGACCTGGAGCAATCAGAAGGAGAAG
>JAHITG010000243.1 GCA_018817865.1 Spirochaetota bacterium | reverse complement strand
TGTTGATAATCTTTTCAGGGCCAGTGATAATTCCATCTATGGATCAAGTGGGTCAGGCATTTTAAGATCATCTGATGGGGGATCATCATTTCAGGTTATATCAGCAGAAAGCAGTGGAGGACTATTTGAGGATAATGACGGTATTTTTTACAGAACATCCAACAGCAATGTCGAAAAAAGTTTTAATAAAGGATATACCTGGAAAAGAACTTCAAGTTTAATGAAAGGGCTAACAAATTACGGATTGTATATAAATAAAGCTCTTCTAAAGGCAAATGATGGAAAATTGTATGTAGGTACTGCTATTGATGATAATGATGGTTATGTCTTTAAGAGCGGATATGCCTATTCATCAGAGGTTTTTCTGGATTTTAAACCTGAAATTGTCCTGTCATATCAGGGAATTACAAAGTCAGAGGTTCTCTGTGGAGGAAGCATCACGTATGAGTTTTCCTATTCTCAGGACAGTGGCGTGACATGGAGTGACTGGGCTCAATTAAGTGATGCCGCTTTACAGGCAGTTAATTGTCTGGGTAATGGAAAAGAGATCTTAAAAGTGAAAGCTACATTTAATACTGTGAATCGTCATAGTACTCCTGTGATCAATAATGTTATTCTTCAGTATAATGACGGGTCAGAGATAAACCTTGACCAAGCCGTGATCGGCCCCAACCCGTTCGAACCGCGATCGGATAATGATAAGATCATTTTTTACAATCTGCCCTCAGTAATAGATAAGATAAAAGTATTTTCATCAGGAGGGGGGGTGGTGGCAGAATTCAATAATATTATTACAAGTGGCGGCAGGTACACCTGGAACGTGAAAAAATCCAACGGTGAACCGATAAAAAGCGGTGTTTATATCTGTTATATAAAGGACGGGAATGGTAATGAGAAAAAATTAAAATTTGTGGTGATAAGATGAAAAAATAATTATTAACAAAGTTCAAGCGTTCGAGAATATCAGGTAAGGAGAATTCTATGAGAAGGAATAAAGGTGTATTTATTATATGTCTATTTATAACTACAGTTGGTGTGTTGTCAGCCGGTCCTCTTTTTGCCGAAGAGAGTGATGCGATATTCCAGTTCATAAAGATAAGCCCGTCGCCTTCTGTTGCAGCCGGCGGGAATGCAAATGTCTCTTTTTCGGAGGATGCTGCATCTTTTTATTATAATCCGGCCCTTTCCGTTTTTTTTGAACCGGACGAGGCATTGATTCACAATCCGGATACATATGAACTTTTCTACATACCTGATAGACCCTTTTTACGAAAGGTAGAGTTTTATGCCTCTTTTATAAAATATTTTGAATCATTGAACTATGCCTCTGTTTTCTCTACTTTCCTTTTAAAGAACTGGGGCAGGATCGGGGTAGGGTTTACCAGTCTCTTCTATGATGATATTAACAGGACCGTAGTGGATGAGACAGGGAATTATTCAATACTTGATGAAACTATCAATTTAAGTGATTACTGCTTTCTGCTAAACTGGAGCCGCTCCATTACTGAAAGGTTTGGGGCCGGTATCAATTTAAAATTGATCAGCGAGACGCTCCATACGAGCAGTGTTTCATCATTTGCAGGGGATATCGGCCTTATATACAAGCATAAGAGGTTCAGTTTGGGCGGGGCGGTTTTAAATATCGGGCCCAAAGTGAAATTCAGAAATGAAGAATATGATCTGCCTCTCTTGTTGAGGATCGGCGGCCATTATAATATACTCACCGGCAAGAGTCTTATCAGTACCAGAGATAAGGTCTATCTTTTAAGCAAAATCGAGAAAGGTGTAGAGACAGAATGGATCACTTCATTCGGCCTGGAATACGCATTCAGGGAGATGCTTTTTTTAAGGGCAGGATATCAGCTGCAGGGTAATGATGATGGTTTTAATATCGGATTAGGTTTAAAATATAATAATTACAAAGTTGATTATGCCTTTAATTCCTATGATGAACTGGGGATTGTTCACAGAATAGGAGCCGGTTTCTATTTTGAGAGCCAGAGGTCCAGTGAGCTGTTGATCGATCCTGAAGATGAGAGGCTCTTTAAATCAACCAAGCGGGGAAAGGAAGTGGGCGTTCAGAGTGATGTTTTATTTGAGAAAGAGAAAGCCGAGATAAAGAAAGAGTCACATGTATTGCTGGACAGGATCATATCAGAAGTGAAGGTCATGGAGGACCTTCGTGTTCTTATTATTGAAGGGAATACGGACGGGTTAAGCGGTAAGAGTGTGGATTTAAAGCTGTCTGAGAAACGGGCCAATACGGTTCTTGCCTACTTTGCTGAAAAAGGGATCAATAGAAAAAAAATGAAGGCAGTCGGGCTCGGTACTGATAATCCGATCGCTGAGAATGAGACGGAATCAGGGAGAAGGCTGAACAGGCGGGTGGATATCGTGATCCTCAGAGAGAGTGTCTATGATACTATCCGTGAAATGATAAATGTATTACCCAAGATGAAACGAAAGGATGTCGAGCAGATGTTCTATTTCGGCCTGGACAAGTATTATAAGGATGACCTGACAGGGGCGATCGAGCTGTGGAAGAGTATTAAAACAGATGACCAGAGACTGAATGATCAGATCAAGAAGGAGATAAAAAAGGTTCAGGGGGAGATGGAGCAAAAATAGCGATACACGGTTCCGGGCGTTTTACAGATCATATATAGCAACTGGAGTCTGGCATGAAAAAAAATGGAAAAATGGTGACCTGCCCGGTCTGCGGCCAGGTTAAAAGTGTCAATGAGACCGTTCCAGGTGAGCTGGTACGGCAGCCTATCGCTGATGCGATAAGGAAAAAATATCCTGACTGGACTTCAGATAATATTATCTGTATTACGGACCTGAACCGGTTCAGGGATGAGTATATCCAGGATATCATTGAGCATGAAAAAGGGGACCTTTCCACCCTGGAACAGCAGGTGCTGACGAGCCTGAAAAAGAACCAGATCCTCTCAAGGAATATCAATAAAGAATTCAGACAGAAACTGACCTTCCGGGAACGCCTTTCGGACAAGATCGCTGATTTTGCCGGTAGCTGGACCTTCATAATCGGTTTTATTGTTATCCTGCTGGCATGGATCACGATGAACAGCATTGTCCTGTTGAAAAGGCCTTTCGACCCGTATCCCTTTATCCTGCTCAATCTGGTCCTGTCTAGCCTTGCCGCCTTCCAGGCTCCCGTGATCCTGATGAGCCAGAACAGGCAGGAATCCAGGGACCGGCTCCAGTCCGAGAATGATTATAAAATAAACCTGAAGGCTGAGTTCGAGATCCGTAACCTTCATGAAAAATTGGACCATCTGCTGAAGTATCAGTGGCAGAGGCTCCTGGAGATCCAGCGCATCCAGACGGAAATGATGCAGGAGATAATTCAGAAGAAATAACTGATATTGGATCTCTCATCATAACAAAGGGCATGGCAATAATATTAAGGTCACGGATCAAGAAACAAAAAACAGTTGCACGATAAAAGACTTACCGGCTGTCTTATCCTTCGCTGAGGTCTCTTAATACTTTTCCCTGCAGTACATCTTCAACAGTCTTCAGCAGTTTTTCCGGTTTAACGGGTTTTTCCAGCACGGCATTAACAGGAAGCCATGTATTATCAGGCTCAAAGTGATAGGGCAGGTTCATCTCTTTGCTGATCCCTGTTATAATGATGACGGGGATCTTTTTCGTTAACCCTTCGGCTTTCATATCCCTGGATAAAACAAATCCGTCTTTACCGGGCATCATGACATCCAGCAGTATCAGATCAGGTTTTTCCTCTTTAGCTTTTTGAAATCCTTCTTCCCCGTTATAGGCTTTAATGACTTCATAGCTTTTTGTCTCCAGAAGAGTAGCCGTTGCTTCGACGAATTCAGTATCATCATCCACAATTAAAACTTTCATTTTTGTATCATTCATTTTATTCTCCTTTCCTGTAATATATTGATGAATTTATATGTAATGAATACCAGCAGGCCTCCGAAAAAAGCAGTATAGAACTGGAACAGGCCCATGCTTTTAAGGAACATCAACGGTACAACACCCAGTTTATGTAAAGAATAAGCGGAAAGATAAAGCCATAAGGATTTGACCGCGGTTCCCGTGATCAGAACAATAAAATAATTGATCTGTTTATGGATATGCAGATATTTGATTGAAATGATCAGAATGATATTCCCGATCCAGATGAAAGGGAGTAAAAAAATTAGGAAATAAGTGAACGGGCCAAAAAGAAGATTTCCGAAGAGAGCCGAGATCCCCGGCAGGAAAGCCAGGGACAGGTTTCTCTTCCATCCCTTTATGAAAAAAGCCGAGCTGATCAGAAGATAATTTACTGCGGTTCCCAGAAGGATCTGCGGATGACGAAGCAGGAGAGGCAGCAATAAGGACAGTGAAACTAAAAAAACATACTCGGTTTGCTCTGTAATATCCTTTATTCTTCCTGTTTTTTCATTCATAAGCCTGGTCAAAGTGTAATTCATGATACACCTCCTTCAGTATTTTTATTAAGTGTTTTTATAAGGCCCATAATGCTCTTCTGGTCCAGCTCGCCGAATATCTCTCCATTGACCATGACAACAGGAGCCAGTCCGCAGGCTCCAAGGCATCGTGCTTCCTTTAATGTAAAAAGATTGTCCGGAGTTGTCTCCCCCAGATCGATCTTCAGTTCTTTTTTCAGTTTATTTAAAATAAGTTCAGCTCCTTTTACGAAGCAGGCTGTGCCCATACAGACGGAAATTACATATTTTCCCTGCGGTTTAAGATTGAAATAATGATAAAATGTGGCAACACCCCAGATATGTGCCGACGGGATGTTCATGAATTCAGAAATATGCTCCATGATCTCCCGGTCCAGATAGCCGTACAGTTCCTGGGTTTTATGGAGGACCGCTATAAGCCTCGATTGGGGATTTGCTTTCTTTTTCAAGGCTCCCATGTAGTTCTTCAGCTCTATAAATTTATGGTCCTTTTTTTGGGGCATTGTTTTATCCATGGCGGCCTCCGGTTGCCCTTTCCTGTTTTTTGGTTGAAATAATACCTTTGGGCTTTCTCATATGGTATTTTGTATGGAGCAGTTGATGGGATAATTTGCTTAAAGGCCTCCCCAGATATTCTTTATAAAGTTTTTGGATATCGGGATTTTCATGGCTCCTCCGTATCGTATTATAACGGTCAATATTGTAAAGAACTTCAGCCCTTTTTTTCAGTAGGGTCTCATCAAGAGGGGAATAGTTGGACCCGGAGTAAGGCTGGCCGCCTCCTCCGATGCATCCTCCGGGACAGCCCATGATCTCGATGAATTGATATTGGTCAGGAGCTTCTGCAAGGAGCTGCATTATGGAGTGAGCATTGCCTAATCCGTGTGCAATGGCCACGCGGATCTTTTCTCCATGGAGGTCCAGTTCGGCTTCCCTGATACCCTCGAACCCTCTTACGGGTTCAAGCTCTATGCTGACAAGTGTCTCGCCGGTATATAATTCGTATGCGGTCCTGACAGCCGCTTCCATTACTCCTCCCGTTACACCGAATATGGCAGCGGCTCCGGAAGACCGTCCAAGCGGGGCATCGAAATTCTCTCCTTTAATGGAAAGCAGGTTTATTCCGGCTGATTTGATCATCCAGCCAAGCTCCCGTGTGGTGATCACGGCATCTACGGAAGGCTTGCCTGCTGTCTTTAATTCGGGCCTTCCCGCTTCGAATTTTTTGGCTGTGCAGGGCATCACCGCTACGCTGAATATTTTTTTAGGATCTGTTTTGATCTTATCGGCAAAATAGGTCTTGATCAGAGCGCCCATCATTGACATGGGGGATTTACAGGTTGAAATATTCTCTATGTATTCAGGATAAAACTGCTCCAGGTATTTTATCCATCCGCTTGAACAGGATGTGATCAGGGGCAGTTTTCCTCCGCCTTTGAACCTTTCGAGAAATTCACTGGCTTCTTCCATGATCGTAAGGTCGGCGGACAGTTGTGTGTCAAACACGTAATTGAATCCGATCTTTCGGAGAGCCGCAGCGATCTCATGTGTCAGGTCTTTTCCGGGCGGTTCATCAAAACATTCGCCGATCGCAGCTCTGACAGCAGGGGCCACCTGTACAACCGTGGTTACGGCCGGATCATTTAATTTTTCAAAGACAAGTTTTGTATAGTTCTTTTCCACAAAAGCAGCTGTGGGGCAGACATTAATGCACTGGCCGCAGTTCGTACAGACACTTTCCCCAAAAGGCATGTTGTAAGCCGGCATAACAACGGTTTGAAAACCTCTATGGCTGTATCCTATGGCATTTACTTTCTGGATCTCGCTGCATAAGCGGACGCATCTTCCGCATAAAATACATTTGTCAGGGACCCTGACCACGGAAAAGGAGGAAGTATCATTTTCATAAGATTTCTTTTCTCCTTCGAACAGCCTTTCTTTGATCCCCATGGAGAAAGCAAGCCTCTGCAGTTCACAGTTGCCGTTCCTTTCACAGATATTACAGTCATCCGGGTGATTGTCCAGTATCAGTTCCACGATATCACGCCTGGCGTCCCTGAGCTCTTTTGTATTTGTGTATATCTTCATTCCTTCCGATACCGGATATGTACAGGAGGCAACAAAATTTTGAAGGCCTTCTATCTGTACGATACAGACCCTGCAGGCACCTTCTATGGACAGTTTTTCATGGTAGCAGAGCCTGGGAATATGGAATCCGGCCATATCGGCAGCCTGCATAACGGTCAGGCCGTTTTCTGCTTCGTAAGGAGCGTCATTGATGAATATTTTTACTTTATCAGCCATTTTATTCTCCCTTTAGTCTAATATTATTGCCTTGAATTTACAGGTCTCCAGGCACAGTCCGCACTTGATACACCTGTTTTGATCGATCTTGTGCTTCTTTTTGGGTTCACCGGATATAGCCGTGACCGGGCAGGCCCTTTTACAGGCAGTACAGCCGATACACTCATCTGTGATCAGGTATTTTTTCAGGTCAGGGCAGGCTCCTGCCCTGCATTTTTTTTCTTCGATATGTTCTATGTATTCCTCTCTGAAGTTTTTAATAGTGCTTAGTACCGGGTTGGGTGCGGACTGTCCCAGTCCGCATAGAGACGCTTTCTTGATCATATTGGCCAGCCGTTCAAGCTTTTCAATATCGTTCTTTCTGCCGTCCCCTTTAGTGATCCTTGTCAGGATTTCCAGCATTCTTTTTGTGCCTTCGCGGCAGGGAGTACACTTCCCGCATGATTCATTTTGCGTAAATTCAATGAAGAATTTGGCAATATTGACCATACAGGTGTTTTCATCCATAACGATCATGCCGCCGGACCCCATGATGGACCCGGCTCGGGCAAGGGATTCATAGTCGATCTTTGTGTCAAGATATTTAGAGGGCAAACAGCCGCCTGACGGACCGCCGGTCTGGACAGCTTTAAATTTTTTATTATTCGGGATCCCTCCTCCGATATCGAAGATGATCTCACGGAGAGTCGTGCCCATGGGGACTTCGATCAATCCCGTATTATTCACGTTGCCGGCCAGAGCGAATACCTTGGTTCCTTTACTGGTTTCCGTTCCTATCTTACTGAACCATTCAGGGCCATCCAGGATAATAACAGGAATATTCGCCCAGGTTTCTACGTTGTTAATGAGGGTAGGGGCATTAAAGAGTCCCCGGACAGAGGGATAGGGTGGCCGCGGT
>JAHITG010000242.1 GCA_018817865.1 Spirochaetota bacterium | reverse complement strand
TTTAGAGAAAGAGAGGCAAAGAATAGCAGAACAGTTGTATATTATTGCGTTACGAATTTTAGACTGGCATAAATCGCATTCGAAAAAAGATTACAGCGAGTTGGATAACAGAAAAGATTTAACTCAACATAACGAAATAATAGACTTTTGTATTGGTGCTTTTTTTTATTTAGAAGTGATAAGCCCGTGGGACATTATGTATATTGCACCATTGGAGAGGGAAGGAATAAATTACGGATATAAAAGAGAAGCGGAATCAAAAGGAACAAGAGAAGAAGAAGCATTTAAAGAATTGGAAGAAACCGAGAAGGAGTTTGAAGAATAATGGTTATGAGAAATGAAATGATGAATATGGTCTATCTGAATAATTTTAAACATTTTTCAGCCCCTGACTTGTTTATTATTTCTCTCAATACAAAATGATAGAACCAGACAAAGAAAAATTAATTCAACATTTGAGGGGATATGCTGATAGTGTTGAAAATGGATGGATTGAACCTAAAAGCTGTTTATGGAATTTGTTGATACTATTACAGAGTTATCAATTTTTAAAACTAAAAGAAAAACATTACATTGTAGATATGGACGATGAATGAGGTTAAAGCATGACTAAAATCTTGTTGAAACATTTAAAAAGCAGACTATTTGAAACGTTTACTGAACATACTTTAATTACTGGTAAATCTGGTAGTGGCAAAAGTAATAGTGCTGAATATCTTCTCACACAAAATGTTGGCAAATACAAATGTATAGATTTATATGATGATGGTAGAGGAGAATCCATGACTTATTCAATACCAGAATCAGACCAAAAATTAATCAGAAGAATGGAAGATTTAAGCCTATTTAGCCTAGTGCCTAAATCGTTTGATAATGATATTATAATGTTGGCTGGAGAAAGAGCAGATATATTAAAGAAAGAGTTGCCAGAACAAGTCAAAATATGCAGTATTGATCAGAATGATATTACTTTAGAAGATTTAAAGTTCTTATTAGCTTCAACAGAAAGTGCTGGTTACGCTATTGATATGTTAAGAACAAAATTAGGTAATCTTACATTAGACAAGATATATGACGCTTTAATGGTGGATAATCCTAAAGATGATGATTATATTAAAGGTATGGGTACTGTTAAATATAGCATATTAAGGAATTTAAGTAAATGGTTGGATTCACCATTATTTGATACAAAGAAATATCCGCCAGTAAACTTTCAGAAAACCTTTGCAGATAAAAAAAAGATTACATCATTCTCGACTTATCTTCAAGAAGATGAAGATAGCAAGGCTTTAATCTATGGATTGATACTTAAAAAAATATTCTATTCAAAAAGGAACAAAAGGATTAAATCGCCAATTGTTACGTTCATCAGGGAAATAAGCAATTTAGCTGGTAGGAATAAAATAAGCACACATTATCAAATGGCTGAACGATTTATATTAAGGACACTAAGAGAAGGTAGAGATTACGGATGCTACATTATAGCAGATACTCAAAGAGGGAGAGATATATTGCCGATAATGAGAAGGAACTTTGGAATCCATATAGCGATGCGACAAGACTTACAAGAAGTTAAAGATTACTTGTTAGAACTGCAAGAGATTGATACTTTGACATTAAGGAAGATACCGCATTTAAAAAGAGGAGAGGCAATTATAGCTACTGGTGTGGATTACTTCTACCCTGTATTTTTTCCACCTACACAGCACCATCATAAAAAAGAAAAGGAGAACATATTTAAGTTGTTGAAAGAAAATGGAAATACATCTTAAGCGAGGAATGAGAGCAAATCTATATGGTTATGAAGTTCATTTAGATGATAAATTCAATAAAGATGAACTCATTAAATTATGTGAAGATTTAGAAATTGTTATTAAACAATTACAAAAACCCAAAAACAAGTTATAAGTACCTTATAACTTGGATATTGCAAAACAATCATTATAATTTATATAATCTAGAAACTAGCTTTATAAAATTTTTAAAAAAGGAGTATATATATAATATACACCAAACTAAAATAGAGTATTATTTAAATAGATGTGAATAACATGGATAGAAAAACAAAATGTTTCTATATATTGTTATTAACTTTCTTTGGATCAATCGGATTAAACATATACCAATTAATAT
>JAHITG010000241.1 GCA_018817865.1 Spirochaetota bacterium | reverse complement strand
CCAGCCCCGTATTGATCCTTAAATCGGCGTCAAAAGGTTTTTCGAAATCCACTTCTATCTGGAAGTCATTGAAGATCTCTGAGCCCAGCCCGAATTTGAATATGGTTGGTAATTTATAGCCGTTTATTCCGTCATCCAGTGTTATATTCTGGAGGGTCATTGCCACTTTCAGGGATTTACCAAATGTATTTAATCCCAATAATTTGCGCGGAAATTTATAGGTATAGATCAATCCAAAATCAGTACCAAATCCATAGTCTGTTATATCATCTATCTGCTCCCGAATTATTTTAAATGAAAAACCGATATCAAACATATAAAGCTTCTGTCCGTATCCGGTAATAAAGGCGAGACTATTCGCATTTAGCTGTCCGATATCTTCACCCCAATCATCGTATTGGGCAAATGCAGGTACATGCATATAGGTGATCCCGAATCCCAATACCCCTTGAAAATCATACAGGCCCTTAAAGACAGGCTTGACAACAGCCAGGTGTTCATAGTCCAGATCAAGGAGCCACTCATAATGTGAAAAGAGTATCTCAAGGTTATGAATATTAGCCAATCCTGCAACATTTTCTGTAAGTGCAGTCGGGTCATCTACCATAGCATTGAAGGCTTCTCCCCGGCCGATATACCGACTGCTGGTCCCGATCTTTAGAAAAGGAGCGCCGGAGGTACCTACCTCAGCACTAAAAAGCAAGCCACTCATAAAAAAGAAGATGATAATTGCAGTTATAAATTTATTCATTATATTATCTTTTAATAACAATAACTTTTCTTGTATCACCGTATTCTGCTGTCTGAATATTGACCAGATATAACCCCATGGAGACGATGCTTCCATTGTCATTTTTTCCGTCCCATTCTATGGAATGCTTTCCGATGTCCATCGGAGCATTTTTTAAAGTCCTTACCATTTCACCTCGAACATTATAAACGCTGATATTGACAAATGTCTTTCGGTTCAGCTTATAGATAAGATAAGTGGTCTCCCCGGCTGATGGATCGAATTTATTATTAATGCTGATCGTATCATCCGATTCAGGTTGTATTGCATATTCTCTTATAATATATTGCCAGGGTACACCGCTGTTGTAATAGAGGTTGTTGTCTGCCGACACAATAAAATTGACAATATTGCCCGTCACCATTTCCGGGTCCAGTGCCTGGATCTCACCCACCCAGTAATCTCCCTCCTGCTCCAGAGATATAAGCCTGTTCCTGTTAACGGTTCCGTCAGGAACACTGCCATCCGGAGCAGCATTCATGTCATAGTACAGTTTTACGGACCCGGTATCTACAACGGTTCCCTGGATCTGAATATATATTTTATTATTCAGGTTTCCTAATGGCTGTGATCCGTCAAAAAGAGTGATCGTATGGATGCCGTCGGATGCATGGTGAACGAGGATATCCTGCTGAATAATGTTGAATGTATGCCGTACTACTACCCTGTAGGGGAAGGGTGAGGAGTTGGTGGACCCGATATTGGTGATATAAAGAGAAAAAGAGCCCCCTGTATAATCCGGCGGAATAACCACCTGCAGGTCATAAGAATAATTTGCTCCGCTGGCGATAGGGGGTGTATTAGTAATAGGTACACCCAGCCGTATAAGGCTGGCCGTAATAGATGCAGGTACACCTCCTAATTTTAAAGCTACACCTTTATTTTCATTGGAACTTCCAATATTATTGATATAGTGTGTCAAGTTCAGTGTTGTACCGGGAAAGGTGCTGTTGATATTGTTATCCCTGCCGCTGACCAAAAGATCAAGGTAGAAGTTGTTATAGGTAACTACAAATTTATAAAATTGGGATACCAGATTGGTCTGTCCGCTAAAAGTGTATCCTGACATGAGGGGGTTTTCCCATTGGTAAGAACTTGTGTTAGTCAGCTGGGCCTGGACTGAACATGTCAGTGCAATGAAAAATAGAAAGATAAGAATTTTTTTCATTGATACCATCCTGAAAATAATGCCGTATATTATTATCGCCGTCTGTGAACGCGTACCTTATAAAAGATAAATCCTGCATCGATATCGGGAAACTG
>JAHITG010000023.1 GCA_018817865.1 Spirochaetota bacterium | reverse complement strand
TCCTTTTCTTACAGGATTGTTCAATAGATAAAAAATATGTTTTTTTAAATCTTCCTCAGTTCGTAAAATATGGTCATAAAAATCCTTTTGCCATGTTATATTATTCATGTTTTTCGAAAACCAGTAACCTGTTTTTTGTTTAAAAAGGACCATTGCTTTCCATAAATTTGAATCATCTGTTTTTCCTTCTAAAATCAAATGAACATGATCAGGCATAAAAACATAAATCCAATTTTGGCAATTATATTTGCTTAATGATTCAATTAAATATTGTAGAAATTGATTCACCAATTTCATTTCATTAAAAATATGTTCATTGTTTTTAATACACAGGGTAAAACCAGCACGAATATTACCAATATATTGATCTAATGGTAACCTGTGATGTTTTTCTTTGTAAAATGATTTTTTTAATTTTAACATATTTTCTCATCTTATCCGCAGGCTAAAGCCTGCGACTACCAATTAAGGATCCATAAAGCCTGCGACTACCAATTAAGGATCCATAAAGCCTGCGACTACCAATCAAGGATCCATAAAACTTACGGCTGTCTGTCTATTTATTTTTTATGTTTTTCCACCAGTTTTCTGAAATCGTCAAACAGATACCGTGAATCATGAGGGCCGGGGGAGGCTTCAGGATGATACTGTACGGAAAATACGGGTAATCGTTTATGCCTTATCCCTTCCACGGTCTGGTCATTCAGATTGATATGAGTGACTTTGATCTCGTTCTCGATGGCCTTCAGGTTCACACAATAATTATGGTTCTGGGACGTGATCTCCACTTTTTTATTCTTTACATTTTGTACAGGATGATTGGCCCCATGGTGTCCGAACTTCAATTTATATGTACTTCCGCCAAGGGCCAGTGACAAGAGCTGATGGCCGAAACAGATCCCGAAAAGCGGTAGTTTATGATCCAGCAGGTTGCGGATGGTTTCAACAACATAGGGAACAGCCGAAGGATCTCCGGGGCCATTCGATATAAAAATTCCGTCCGGTTTCATCTTCAGAATCTTCTTATAATGATAATGAGCCGGGAAGATCGTGCATTCCATTCCCTGCATCTCAAGAAGTCTGACAATATTGTGTTTGATCCCGCAGTCTATAACGGCAATATTATGGCTTTTTTTTATATTCGGATAAAAATTCAGTTTATAAGGTTTGTCCTGAATAACTTGCCTTATCAGGTCAACACCGTCGATACCCTGCCAGGCTTTGACCTTTTTGAGCAGCTTTCGCGGATTGCTCTCTTCTGTTGAGATAATTCCTTTCAGAGAACCTTTTACCCTTAGAAGTTTGGTGAGGGCTCTTGTGTCAATATTTTCCAGGGCTATAATATTATTATCTTTTAAGTAGTCTTCCAGCGAAGTCTCTGATCTCCAGTTTGAATGGATCTTGCTGAACTGCCTGGCGATAAAACCTTCTACATGCGGTTTTGCGGATTCATTATCCTGATGATTGATCCCGTAGTTACCGATCTCCGTATAGGTCATGGTAACGATCTGGCCTTTATAGGATGGATCAGTCAGTATCTCCTGATAACCTGATAAGGCAGTATTAAAGACAACTTCCCCAACTGTTTCTCCTTTGGCTCCAAAGGATCTTCCCTTAAAAGCTGATCCGTCTTCTGTGACCAGCATGGCTGTATTGTATTTGCTCAACGATACTTCCTCTCTGTATGGTTAATTAGCTGTTGGCAGATGGTTTATTAGTTATGGCCTACGGATAATAAATATAATAATGATCGCCGGGCCATAAAACAGGATCATTTTTAAATGATCCTTCATGTCACTGCTGCCAATAATTTGGTGCCTCTTTTACTATTTCTACATCATGTGTATGGCCCTCTTTTACACCTGCTGCAGTGATCCTGATGAATTTAGCTTTTTTATGTATTTCCTTTATATTCTTGCATCCCATGTACATCATCCCTGATTTTATCCCGCCAACAAGCTGATAGATAACACCGGATAAACTGCCTCTGTACGGGAGCTGGCCTTCGATACCTTCAGGGATCAATTTATCATAATCTATTTCCCTCTCCTGAAAATACCTTGAAGAACTCCCCTGTTTCATGGCTCCGATCGAACCCATTCCCCGATATACTTTGTAGCTCTTTCCCCGGTAATGGATCAGTTCCCCGGGACTCTCTTCTACCCCTGCCAGGAGGTTTCCCAGCATAACGGTTTCTGCGCCGGCTGCCAGTGCCTTAACGATATCACCCGAATACTTGATCCCGCCGTCAGCAATGATAGGAACATTGTATCGTCTGGATGCTTTAGCAGCTTCCAGAACAGCGGTGATCTGGGGAACACCCACGCCGGAGACGATCCGTGTGGTACAGATCGAACCGGGACCGATCCCGATCTTGACGGCATCCGCACCCGCTTTCATCAGGGCTTCAGTTCCTTTTTCCGTAACAGAATTTCCGGCAATTACCTGGATGGTCTTAAATTTTTTCTTTAAATATTGAACTTTTGAAATAACCTTATCCGTAAATCCCTGTGCTTTATCAATAGACAGAATGTCTACACCTTTTTCGATCAGGGCCTCTTCGCGTTCAAAGGAGCTGCTGTTATCATCAATGGCCGCACCGACCATAAGCCTGCCCCTGGAATCCTTGCTTGCATCCGGATACTGGTAGGAATATATAATATCTTTTGCCGTTATCAATCCGGTCAATTCATTTTTATTATTTACTATGGGGAGCTTTTCGATCTTATGGGTCAGGAATATATCCTTTGCTTTTTTAAGGGATATTCCTTCTGCAGCAGTAATAACTTTTGTGGTCATCAGATCTTTTACTTTTTTGCTGTAATTGGTGGTGAATTTAACATCCCTGTTGGTTATGATACCGACCAGCTTATGCTCTTCGTTAACAACGGGAAATCCGCTTACGCCGTGCTGTTTTCTCATCAGCATGACCTTCTGAAGCGTGTCATTGGGAGTAACGGTAACCGGTTTGGGTACGATAGCTCCCTCATATCGTTTCACTTTGGCCACTTCCTTAGCCTGCTGTTCGATCGTGAAGTTTCTGTGTATGATCCCCACTCCGCCTGTCTGGGCAAGAGCGATCGCCAGTCTTGCTTCCGTGACCGTATCCATGGCGGATGATACGATAGGGGTCTTGATCTTTATGTTTTTTGTTAAACGCGTACTTAAATCCAGCTGATCATAGTTGATCGAAGATTTTGCCGGCATCAACAAGACATCATCAAAAGTGATTCCTTCTATGAAACTCATAAATTGGAATATAGTTAATAAAATTAAAAGGAATGTCAAGAGATTTCTAAAAAAGTATGCTATTACAGACGGTCCCGGGCTTTAGTCTTTAATCTTTATTTTTCATAATCTCTAAGGTGGCCCAGGAGGGAGATGAGGCCGCGGATAGCCAGGATGATATCTTGTCCTTTTCTTAAGGAAAAAAAAGATTTCAATAAAAAGAGGGGGTGGAGGTGGATCCGCCATATCTTTTTACACCATTTTGCCGTATCGATGGGTGTCTTCAGGATCTGATGAGCCATATCAAATTTTTCATAATCTTTCGGATCAACAATAAACCATTTTTTCCTGATGGCATCATTATACAATGGAGTTCCGGGATATGGTACTATTATACTGGACTGGAGGGAGTCTCCGAAATGGGTTTTATACAGCATGATCTCTTTTGTGACTTCATAGGTCTTCTGAGCCTGCTTTTCATCTTCCCAGGGATATCCCACCATGGTGGTAAGCATGGCGATCAGGCCGTATCGTTTGGCCCGTTTGATACCTTCTTTGATCTCTTCTACGGTCTCATCTTTTTTCAGAATGGAAAGGGTCTTGTCGTTTCCTGATTCCACTCCGATTTTTAGAAGCCGGAAATTGAGCTTTTTAAGGAGTCGGCAGACCTCATCGGTCAGAGAGTCTGCCCGCGCATTGGCGGAAAGGATGACCTTTTCCAGCAGGTTTCGTTTTTTCATCTCTTTGTACAGGTCTTTCAGCCATTCAGTGTTCCAGATGCCTCCTGATTCGTTGTCATCAAAGATCTCTTTTACTTTATAGTTCTTCACCAGGTTTTCGATCTCATCAACGACTTTTACCGGTGACATGAGATGTGCCGATACCTTCCAGAGAGCATACTGCCATACGCAGAAGGAACACAATCCGGGCATCTTTGTGGTATACTTACCTTTGCGGAGTTTGGAAGATCTGAAATTTTTAAATGAGTTGGAACCCCCGCAACCGCGTCCGCTCATGATATATCCTACGGGATGATACAGGTAGGCTTCACCATATATGTCCCATTTTGTCAGGTCCCTGTCAATAAGAGGAAGCCTGTCCAGGTCATACTCTTTTCCGGTTCCGCTGAAAAGGAGCTTGTTTTTTTTCTTGTAATAAACATCCGGGGGTAGTCTTTTACTTTTCTTCCCCAGACATTCCATCAGTTCCGTAATAATAAAATCATAGTGACCGCCTTTTATGATATAATCCGCGGGGCAGTTTTTAAAGGATTCTTCAGGATAGCATGATGTATGGTCACCGGTCAGGATGATCTTTGAATCCGGATACCGGGTTCTTACCTCTTTGATATAATTCCAGAGGAGTTTCATGAGAGGAGCCTTGCTCTCCAGTACGATCACTTCCGGTTTAAAATCATCAAGAAGATCATGGAATTTCTGAAATGAGAGGCGCATGTTGATGCCGTCCAGAAAAAGAACGCTGTGTCCCTTCTCTTTAAGCATCGTAGCCAAATAGCTCATCACAACAGGATAGATACGTACTTCAAGTGAATTACTGAATTTAAACTGCCTGTTCTGTGTCAGCAGAGGATATTCATTATTCTTTTTTATTGGCGGATATATTATGGCTGTCTTCATAATAGTTGTAATAGAAAGTGGATTTTAAACGCGAAATAGACAATAAAAAACTTATTGTATTTTGTGTTGAGCAGCTGCAGGTCCTTTGATCGTAATATCAGGTAGAGAAATAAAAAAAGATTTATATAGAGAAAAGCGGATATCAGGGGCAAAAATCCCATCAGGTTAAAAAAATAACCTGTCAGCAGCAGGCCAAGGGATATCACTGAATTATAAGTAATAATTTCACGGGATACAGCAAGTTCAGGAGATAATTTTGTTTTTTTTATGGTGATCCTGTTTTTCGTTAAAAAAGAGCCCAACTGTTCATTCAAATAATGGAGTAATCCTGTGATCAATCCTATAACAAGGCTTACTTTTATTAGATTCGTATCGATCCTGTGGGGAATGATAAAGTATATAAAGACAATAATGATCGTAAGCAGAAAGTAATCCCTGATCTCATCCAGCTCAACGAACGAGCTGAAATAATGGATGTGCCGATTAAAATAGATATTTATTTTTTTTACAGCCCCCATCCCGGTGAGTATGATAAGGTTGAAGAGGAAGAGGTGGTACCCTAAAGAGGCATAGATGAGCAGAAAGACCAGGTAGTATTTATAGAAGTTCTTTAATTTAATGATATCCAATAGTACGATCACAATAGTGAAGATAAAACAGATCAAAAGGCCGAAGACAAGATTGATCGTGCTGATCCGCAGTTTGAAATCGATCAGAAGTGAGATCAGAACGAATAATACGCCAAAGATATTAATATTGAAATTGTCCGGGAGGTGGTTGATCCTGAACCCGTTCTCCATAAAGGCCAGGAAAATAGAGTTAATAAAAACGACTATGATGTATTTTTTTATGATAAATCCGTCAAAATAATAGATAAAGGCCAGGGATAGTATAAAGTTGATTGCAATAAAGACGAATGATCCGTTCAGGTCCTTTTTGATCAGGTTTTTAAAGATGAACCGGTTCACAAGCGGTTTCATCCGGGCCCGCGCAATGGATGCTGGCGCGCCGCACAAACGGGCGCGGGTGTTCGGGGTGGGCGTGCTCGGCGGGTTCCCTGGCGGCGTGCTGGATGCGCCTCGGGTGGGGATGTGGACGCCGGAGGTGGATGAGCGGACGTGGGGTACCCCTCGCGTCGGAAACTGCGGCGTCGGCGGGATTCGTGACGACGACAGGGCCCGCATCGAGGACCAGGTGCGGACGTGGCCCACCATCTGCGCCCGCGACTACAAG
>JAHITG010000240.1 GCA_018817865.1 Spirochaetota bacterium | reverse complement strand
CCTCTATTTTTTTCTCTTTTTTAGATGAAAAAGAATGGGTCACATGATTGGGTAAAATGAAGAGTGATTCAATGAGACTTCCTATAAGAATAAACCCAATGACAAGGGGTATCTCCTTTGAAAAATCCCCCACCATTCCCTCAATATAGAGGATAGGGATGAAGGCCACTATCGTTGTCATGACAGTGGAAAGGACAGGAAAAGCGACCTCCTCTGTTGCCTTAATACCGGCCATAAGAGGCGGTTCTCCTTCAATTCTATGCCGGAAAATATTTTCAGAAATAATAATAGCATCATCCACGATCATTCCCAGGACCACGATAATACCCAGAAGGGAGATGCTGTTGACGGTTACACCGAATGCAGGAAAGAGGATAAGGGCAAAGGAAATAGAAAACGGGATCCCCAGGGCTGTCCAGAGAGCATTTTTAAAATTCAAGAAGATCAGAAGCGTGATCACAACCAGGATAAAACCTATCAAGGCATTATTCTGAACAATATCAAGACGGGTCCTGGTATCTTCGGAGAGGTCCCACAGGGAGACGATATTGATATCCTCTTTTTTTAAAGAGTCTTTAAACTCTTTTATCAGTTTGTTGATATTATCCACTGTTTTAATGATATCGGCTGTCTCTTTCTTTTTAATATTTAAAAAGATACCGTCCCTGCCGTTAGCCCTGATCTTTGAATATTCTTCTTCAAACGTATTTTCAATTTGGGCAATATCTTTCAATACGACCTTCTGGCCTTCAAAGGAACTTCGGATGATCACATTCTTTACATCCATTATATCTTTGAATTTTGACAGGGTAACAATGGTCTTTTCCGATGTGTATGAATCGAGAGTTCCGCCGGTGATCTGGATATTATGAGAACGGATCGCATCAATGACTTCTTCAAAAGAGAGGTAATACCTGTTCAATTTATTCAGATCGATCTTGACATGGATCTCTCTGTCCATCTTTCCTTCGGAATTGATCTGTGAGACATAGGGGGAGGTCAAGAGCTTTTTTTCAAGGTCAAGGGATCTGGTGCGGAGCTCGTGCCTGGAAAGTGTATCCGAATAGATAGCGATCCGAAAGACGGTAAAATTACTGGATTTCCATTCCCAGATATTGGGCCGGTTCTTGATCTCTTCGGGAAGATCAGAGACACTGTCCACGGCCCTTCGTATATCTGCTTTTACTTTTTCCGGATCAGATAAATTTTTGTCTATATACACCCATATTGTTGAGTAATTCTCAAAAGAACTGGATGTGTATTTATCAATTCCGTCTACTTCTTTAAGAACTTTTTCAAGCGGAATGGTCACATTTAATTCCACATCTTCAGGAGAAGCTCCGGGATAGAAGGTCATGATGCGCATCATCTTCTGGTCAACCACAGGATATCCTTCTTTTCTGATCCGGCTCAATGTGACTATTCCGGAAAAAATAACGAAGAATGTGATGAGATTTACAAGCCAGGGTTTGCTGATAAAATATTTAATAAGAAATTTCATGATTGTATATTATAAATGTTGATTAATCAATATTATAATGCAAGAATTTTTTTTTTCAAGCATAAAAGTGAATAAATATATGTGCTGACAGATTATTATAATTTTTATAAATAGAAAAAAAGAATACCACAGAGGCACGGAGGCACAGAGAAAAAAAATAATTAAGTAGTATTAAAAAAATAATAAATATATTAATTAAATAACAGTTTTTAACTCATTTAATTAAAAAAATATATAATAAAACATCTATACTTCTCTGTGCCTCTGTGTCTCTGTGGTATTAAAAAAGTATTATCCGGTATCTATCCTTTATTAGTGGGCAATATAGACCTGGTACTGATAGGTGACGTTGATCTCTTGGCCGGCTTTCAGAGGGATCTCCCATGCGATCACGGAAGCATAATTCACACCCTTCAATCCCTGAGCGGTCTTCTTTACTTTGCCCTTATGACTCACTTCGTTTACTTCGCCGGTAAGATTTTTTCTGATGTCCATTGTGATATCTTTATTCAGATTGTTCTTGATATACAGTTTTCCTTTCACCGTCACCAGGTCGTATGTGTTGTAATTCATTTTAATATCTCTCTTCCGTGAGATTTCATCTTCGTGCCGGTCCGTTTTGATGTCAGAAGCAACTGTCAGTTTCAGGTCTGCTTTAGTTCCCCTGGAGGTGTAATTGATCATGTCCTGTGCCAGAGGCCTTGTCCCGCTGATAGTAAATGCAGGAGCCGTAGTCCAGGGATAGGATGTCGTATTATCCAGTTTGATGGAATGCCATACCTGTTCTTTGGGGATATCCTGCTGGGAAGTGCGGTATCCCATCTGGTCGACCCTGGTCGTATCAGCAACCTCCCATTTATAGATATGTTTATAGGGTACGGTATCTGAGAATATATGATAATAGGCTCTTTCCCCTTTTTTTAAAGAGACTTCATCTTTATTATATAGAAAGAGGTCTTCTTCTGATTCTCCGGGCAGTCCTTTAATGGAGCTGTATCCGTAGTCTAATGAGCCGAACACTTCATCGCTTTCCGTTGAAGCGCTCTGCCTCATCACATTGGCCATCCTGTTATATGACCGGGGCTCTCTTCTTCCTGTTTCCAGTGCATTGATGAAATCCTGGATCGACTGCTCCATGGCCATGGGAGAGAGGATGTCCGCAAAGATAAAGTTTGGATATCCCACTACAAAGGAGATGCTGACATTGTTAAGATCTTCACTGTCATTTATCAGAGTTGCCTTCATGGTGATGGTAGCTTTTTTCGGGTCTTTAATATTGATCAGGTAACTGGGCATCCAGCTGATCCCTTTTTGAAGGTAAGCCAGGTCGATCCTGGCCCTTTTGTCGGAGGTCTTGACTTTGAATTTCATCCTTTTAACCTTCTCCTTCAGAAGGAATTTTGTTTTATAGTTTTTTTCAGGGAACTCCACATGAGTAAAGGTGTTCCTGTTCAGGGCAGTGATCCCGTCTTTTGTTTGGATCACTACCAGAGAAGATATTATCGGCTGCAGATAATAGGTTGTATTTCTGTATCGTGAAAGGAGCTGATTATCCGTCTCCCTGTTCTCAGGTACGGAGAGGATCGTACCTTCGATGGTCTTATCCCCCTGTGTGATGATGACTTTTTTATTGATATTTGCCTTTAATATTTCATCTATCGACAGGGCTTCAGTCTCTTTTTCCACTTCTTCCTGCAGTCCGATCACCTCTTCTATGGCCGTGTTTTTCTCTGGTGAATTGATCCAGATAGACCCAAGGGTGGAAAGAGGGACCTCCTCTGTTTGAGCCCATCCGTCTTTCAGTGATCCTTCCCCGTTCCTTATGAAGAAGCCGAAACCATTCTTGAAAACGGCGATCGTCTTCACCTTTGTTTTGATCATGGGCAGGCCTGAGTCTGCTCTGACTGCTGATGAGAGTACCACGGTAATTATAAAGATGATCATGAAAGTTCTTTTTCCTGTAATTAACATAGATTCCTCCTTTACTGATTATTTATAGAAATAGAAGTACTGTATAAGTATGCACGTGCTTCTCCTGCTGATCAATTATTTTTTATTCCGAACCATTCTTTCCATTGAAGAGCATTCGGACATTCAGGATCGATCCCGCTTGTGTTTGATCCTATAAAAGGCATCATCTGCCAGAATTCAGGCCCGGGGCAACCGAGTTCAGACCAGTTGCTTATAAATGTCAAAAAGTTTTCTGCCAGCACATAACCGTGAGCCATGCTTTTTTCATGACTCAAGTATACAACAGGGCCGTCATTGGATCGTGTCGTATCAATGGCCAGCATATCACCGTTCACGATGGACATAAAGCTGAATGAATGATGCCACAGCCGGGCATATTTATCTTCGGGGTCCGTAAAGACCGTGTCGATCCAGCTTTTCCGGTTTGCTTCGAGATCAAATAATTTTTTAATGTTCCAGCTCAGATAACCGCTGGAGATATGGTCAAAAGGAGGGGGAGGGACCATGTTGCCCGGAAGGAACCAGTCAAATTCTATACTTGATGCAAATTCCGATATTACTCGTTTCAGCCCCTCCGGGATACTGTTTCCCAGTTTCCCTTCGACTTCTTCACATTCGCCGGAAGAGGCAGGCTTTCCCAGATTAATTTTATGATGTGTTCCCCCGAGGTTATAGCAGGCCTTGATCGCATTCTCCAGATTTTTTATGATCGTATCAAAATTCATAGTGATCAAATAAAGATCCCCAAATGTCTGTTATGGAAGAACCCATATTTTTATTAATTTATAGATGATATATCCGAAACCGATCATAAGGGCATTTCCTATCAGGAACATGTTGAACCGCATCCGTCCGATCTTTCGGTCCTTCCAGTAGTCCCACTGGCCCGCGGTCTTGATGATCAGCCAGATAGCAATAAAATCCGGCTGTTTGATGATCCATGCTGTGGGATAGAGCCCGGCTTCACAGAATCCCACCAGAATGGCCGGCCACAGCATGTGAGGCTTGAATTCGATGGGCTGGTCCATTTTAAAAAGGAACCTTGTGCCGATAAGAGTAAAATGAATAACGATATGGGATAGCGCTATCCCGGCCATATAGATGGCGATCAGCTTTCCCCACTGGCATGGTTTTATAAGAGGCAGTACTTTATAGACATAACTTCCTAAAAAACACGGATAAACAGCAAAGAAATATGATGATAAGGAGAGAAAAGCCAGGACCATGACCCATTTCCAGTCCACGAACCATGGCCACTCTTTTATACTTTTGTTTACTCGTGACAAAAGGCCTGTACTCATGATCGTAATTATCTGCCTCCGGTGAAAGCTTTATCGGGAATAAAGAGTTTATGATTCAGGTACATCTCTACTTCGATCCCTGTTTTCATCCATTTCACCTTTGTTACTTTACATTCCGCATCCCGTAAAATATAGGGATCGATATGATTTATCACGTGTCCGTAGGAGGGCTCCGCATCTTTTGAGACCATGATAATGTATTTATGCCCGAAAGTCTCGGTCTGCCTGATGATGTACAGAGAATAAGGATCATAGGAATGGTAATCAATATTTTTCGGCTGTTTTGATGTAAAAAGAATTTTATTTGACCATGTGACCCCGAGCAGCTGGGTGAATATGAGTAGAAGCAGAAAAAGAATAATGATCGATTCAATAACGATGAAAATGATCTTTTTCATTAATACAGATATATTAAATTCTATTGGAATGTCAATATTTTTAATGGTTAAAGTGACGCATGGCAGTATAGACCATGCTGATCTTCTTTTTATCGGCTTCCTGAACTACTTCTTCATCCCGGATGGACCCGCCCGGCTGAATAACGGCTTTAATATTATATTTTGCCGCCAGTGCAATGCTGTCCTTGAAAGGGAAGTAGGCATCTGATGCAAGATAAGCATCCTTTAATGAGAGCCCCGCCTGTTTTGCTTTGATGGCAGCGAAGTTGGTTGAATCGATCCTGCTCATCTGTCCCGCGCCGATCCCGCATACCTGCATGTTCTTTGTAAAGATAATAGCATTGGATTTAACATGCTTGCAGATGATCCATGCGAATTTCAGTTCTTCGATGTCTTTGGGAGTCGTTTTCTTTTTGGTTACGGTCTTTAATTCGGTAAAGAGCTCATTATCCTTGTCCTGGACCAGGAGCAGGTTGCCGTAGGAGTTGAAGACGGAATTTT
The DNA here is from genome assembly GCA_018817865.1 of Spirochaetota bacterium. Classification (GTDB taxonomy): domain Bacteria; phylum Spirochaetota; class JAHITG01; order JAHITG01; family JAHITG01; genus JAHITG01. The sequence goes on along the minus strand of JAHITG010000240.1, from coordinate 3,925 downwards.
TTTTGAGGAACGATGAATAATCCGCGATCTTCAGGATACGGAGGTTCTTTTTCTTCTTCAATTCTTTTAAGGCGGAAGACTCATAATCTTTTGCCACCACGATCTCATAAAAACGGGTATTGATCTGTTTGGCCGTCTTCAGGTCCATCTTTTTATTTACGGCAATGATCCCTCCATAAGCCGAGACCGGGTCACCCTGCAGGGCTTTGCTGTAAGCTGAACTGACAGAATCACTGAGCGCTGCTCCGCACGGGTTGCGGTGCTTGACAATGACGCAGGCTGTCTTTTTAAAGTATTTATCCAGCTCGGCACAGGCATTGGCCGTGGCATAAAAATCCACGATATTGTTGAAAGATAATTCTTTCCCGTGGAGCTGTTTGAACTGTATCTTGTTGCTGTTCTTAATGGAGTAAAGCGATGCGTTCTGGTGGGGGTTTTCACCGTACCGCAGGTTCTGCATTTTTTTCAGAAAGAGGGTCTTGTTTGCCGGGTACAAGGTCTTCTCCGTTTTTTCTGAAAGGTACTGGTGTATGAGATTATCGTAATAGGAGGTAAAAAGAAAAGTCTCCTTGGCCAGGTTGAGCCTGTATTCAAAGGGCACATCCTTCTTCTCTTTTAAGAGTTTTATAATATCATTATAGAATTTGCTTGAGAAGATCGGGAGCACGAATTTATAATTTTTTGCCGATGCCCTTAAAAGGGAATTGCCTCCGATATCGATATATTCTATCATTTCATCCAGGGAGAGCCCTTTTTTCTTCATCATCTTTTCAAAGGGGTAGAGGTTGACAACCACCATGTCGATGGAATTGATCTGAAGTTCCTCCATCTGTTTTACATGTTCTTTGTTGTCACGCATGGCAAGCAGTCCGCCGAATACTTTATAGCATAAGGTCTTGACGCGACCGTCCAGGATCTCCGGTAAGCCGGTATAGGATTCCAGCTTCACAACAGGGATATTGTTCTTTATCAGCAGGTTGGCTGTTCCGCCTGTGGACATGATCTTTACGCCGAGCTTGTGAAGCTCCCTTGCGAACGGGACGATCCCGGTTTTATCATAAACGCTGATAAGGGCTGTTTGGACTTTCATGATGGTGCTCCTTGTCACTTTAATGAATAATGGAATTAACATACAGCTATTCTTTTTTAAGTCAATAAAAAAGTATAAATTAATGATAGAGAAGAGCGATTTTTTTTATATTAAAAATGGAGGGGCTCGATTTAGTGCGTAGCCTGCCCGGAAGGGTATCGAGTCCTTTAGGGTATCGAACCCTTATTTAAATAAATAGATTATAATAGATACAATTAATTTTTTTATTTGGAAGAGGATTTTTTTCTTGCCACATCTAAGGATCTGTTCATCCAGAGGGATAGCTTTTCAGGGTCTTCCAGTACATCGATCGGGACCTCATAATACTGCATGGCATAAGATTTTTTTCCATAAGGCCGGAACGGTTCCATATCCAGGGCTTCAAAATCGCCCCGGTTTGAATCATCTGTTTTGAAATACAGGACATCACCGGAGATCAAAGCAAAAAAGAGGTTCTCGGAGTATAATCCCACTCCGCCGAACATTTTTTTATAAGTAACAGGCCTTACTTTTTCCAGCTGTTCAATAACATATTCTCTGTAACTTTCGCTTACCGCCATTTTTTTAATTATAGAATATATATGTATGGTTTAATATTGATAGCAGGGTTTAAATACATTAATCAGCCTTCTCTCTTTTTTTGTCCCGGACGATATTATTTAAAAGTTCGATCACTTCTGCTATTTTAAATGGTTTATGAATTATTTCATAAACATTTTTATTTTTTAATTTATCCAGTTCAATACCTATCTGGCCTGTGAAAAAGATCACAGGAACATGGGGATCGATCTTTTTCATTTCTTTCAGGATCTCTTCACCTTCCATATCCGGTAACAGCATATCCAGAAATACTGTATCAAAGGATCTCTGCCTGAACAGATCAAGGCTTTTCTTCCCTGAATTTGAAGTTGTAATGTTTTTGAAATTATGCTTTTTAAGGCTATTCCGCAGAAGGGATGTTATAGCTTTTTCATCATCTATAATAAGGATATTTAATTCTTTTGCTTTTTTTAATTTATATATATTTTTTCTTGTTTTCTTTGATGTTTTAGTTTCCTTATTAATACCAGTAACAGGCAGTGTGATCATAAAAGATGTACCTTCGTTTTTTCTGCTGTCAACAGATATTGTCCCGTTATGATTTTTAATTATAGTATATGTGACAGATAGGCCAAGCCCGGTTCCTTTGATCCCGAATTTATCTGATGCTTTTGTCCTCTTCGTAGTAAAAAAGGGATTAAAAATACTCTTTTTAATTTTATCGTCTATACCTGTACCGTTATCCTGGATCGATATAAACATGTTTTTTTTATCCTTATTAATAATAATTTTAAGCGTACCCTTTTTTTTAGGTTTTATTGCGTGGCGGGCATTAATAATAAGGTTTAAAAACACCTGCTGGAATTGATTCCTGTTGATCATAATTTTATTTTTATTATTATATTTTTTTATTACATTAATATTTTCAAGATTAAGAGACCTCTTCTGCAATTTTAATACCTCATTAATTATACGGCCGATGTCAGATAATTCCTTTTTTGGGACTGTAGATCTTATATAAGCCATCATGGTATTTACAATGTCAGCCCCCCTCTTTGTCTGCTTTTCAATAGTGTTTGAACACTGTATTATTTTCTTGTTATTTCCTTCTGATAATTTTGCAAGTTCAACAGTTCCCTGAATGATCGTAAGGAGATTATTAAATTCATGTGCAATCCCTGAGACCATTTGCCCGACTGCTGCCAGTTTCTCTGACTGGATAAGCTGTTCCTGAAGTTTTTTACGTTCTGTAATATCAATCAGAGCACCTTCAATATAGTCGTTATCAGGATATATTTTTGCGGATATTGCTATATCTTTTTCGGATTTGTCTGCCATCGTGCAGTGAATTTCATAATTTGTAACAAAACCCTCTTTTTTTAATTTTGCGATCAATTCAGCTCTTTTTTTCGGAGGATATAGGTCGCTTGTTTTATATTTTTTTATTAATTCTTCAGCTGATTCAACACCAACAATATCAGCACAAGTCTTGTTGGCATTGATGAATTTCCCGTCTGTTATTCCGGTCCTCCATAAACCAACCAGGCTGGTTTCAAACAGATTTCTGTAAAGTTCTTCGCTTTTTTTAAGCGCTTCCTCGGCTTTCCTTCTTTTATTAATATTCCGGGAGAAGACTAGAACTCTGTCGATACCTGCAACATTTGCGCATACTAAACTGTTTTCACGCCAAATCAGATTACCTTTTCTATCCTTAGCAAGCCATTCAAAATATTGCGGGCCTTCTTTTGCTGCTTTTTCTATCCATTGAATAGCTTCTTTTGTAGTATAAGGTGGTTTGTTTATACTTAAATCACCTACAGCTAATTTTTTTATTTCATTCTGAGAATACCCGAAAGTCTGACATGTTACTTTATTAGCATCCACTATTTTTCCGGTTTTTAGGTCGTGAACAAATATTGCATCACTGCTGTTATTAAAGATTTCACGATAGGTTTGCTCTGATTTTTTCAGGGCATTTTCAGTTTTTATTTTTTCTGTAATGTCTCTGAAGGAAACCAGGAAAAGAGAGGGCAATTTGTTGGATTTAATAATACTTATATAAGTTTCGCTCCAATGGAGTGAGCCGTCTTTATGGTACCATGTTACTATAAACGGCTTAGGGGTTTTACCTTTTAATGCGGAGTTGAATATTTTTATATATGTGGGTATGGCCTGTTTCTGTTCCCCAAATACATTTATTTTTGAAAAGTGCATTCCTATGTATTTATCTATTGAATAGCCTGATGTTTTTACTAATAAGGTATTTACGGAAGTTATTATTCCTTTTCTGTTTAT
>JAHITG010000239.1 GCA_018817865.1 Spirochaetota bacterium | reverse complement strand
TTAATTCTCACTAATGGGAGTATTTTAAGGTGCTCTGATGCACCGGGGTGAAAGAGAGGTGGTCGAAAATTAAAACACGGCACCTTTAGTTGACAAATAATTTTTTTGTGCTATATTATTATTGCTCTTAAGTGATCAATATAACATTATCACACCAGTATAATAATAACAAATTGTTTTGGTATTTTTTAAATGAGAATTCCCCTGCAGATCGACACATTAGTTCCTATCATAGTTGCTCCTTACTGCCTCAGCATAGGGATCACTGTCCTTTTACGGATTAAAAGCATAAAGAGCAAGACTGAAACGATCATATTTTTTATTCTCTGCCTGGCTGCTGCAGCCTGGTCCATCAGCCCCCTGGTTAACCAGTATTACAGGATATATGGATGGATAACAGCGGTTATTATCACAAATGTGGCTATGGTCTATATGCTGCTTATAACCAGTATGAAATTAATAAAGATCTTTCTCCCGTTAACCCTCTTCTGTACCTCTGCCATATCCTATTTATTGATAACAGGTGCAGGCAATGACCGGATGTTTCCGGTTAAATTTGCCATCCTGATCTTTCCCCTGCTTTTATTCATGAATGGTGTGATCTATTATTATTTCATCAAGCATAAAACTAAATTCCACCTTACCATAGCCTTTATGACAACATTCATGATCCTGGGAGGATTTTACGATACATTTAAAATGGGGAATAACTGGCCATTGATCCCTGCTGCCACACTGGGATGTTTCGGATTTGTAGTTGTACTGGGGTATCATATTCTGGCCAGAGGATATTTACATGCACACGGCTGGAGGGATTATGCGATCGAACTGGAGCAGAAAGAAAAATTATTAAAGGAAAAATTCAATATTCTGAAAAAAGCAAACCTGGATTCGGTACTCGTTCTGTCACAGACCATTGAAGCCAAGGATCCCTATACGAGGGGACATTGCCTGCGTGTAAAAGATTTTGCCCTGGCTATCGGGAAAGAATTGAAATTCAGTAAAGACAAATTACTATTCCTGGAATTAGCTGCCCTTCTTCATGATATTGGCAAGATCGGTGTTCCGGGTGTGATACTGAATAAAAAAGAAAAATTAACCGATATCGAATTTACAGAGATCAAAAAGCATCCTGATATAGGGGCAGATATTATTCAGAACGTAAAATTCTTTAAACCCATCATCCCCATGGTAAGATACCACCATGAATTCTATAACGGCAAAGGATACCCGAAAGGATTGAAAGACGGAGAGATCCCTCTTGAATCAAGGATACTGGCTGTAGGAGATACATTTGATGCCATGACTTCAGACCGGCCTTACAGGAGAGCATTTAGTGTTATAAAGGCGCTTTCCATTATTAAAGAAGTGGCAGGAACTCAGCTGGACCCGAATATCGTAAACCTTTTTGTAAATAAAAAGATCTACAAGATCAAACATAGCGATACTCAAAAAATAGAACTGTTTTTTTAGAGAATTATCTCTTTACTGCAAGCTTCTCAGTCTTTTCAAAATTTTTATATAGTTTTATCAGCTGATCCCAGTGTTTTAGAATAAGATCGATCAGTTCCCTGGAAAACTGCTGTCCCCGGATACGCTTGAATTCCTTTTGAACATCTTTCAGAGAGAGCCTTTTCCTGTACGGCCGGTCTGAAGTCATGGCATCAAAACAGTCCGCCAGAGATAAAACAACCACATCCAGATGGATCTCATCATTAACCAGACCATCAGGATACCCTTTACCATCATACGATTCATGATGGTGACGGACCAGCTCAGCTTCTTTTTCCAGGAACGATACCAGCTTCAGGATCGATTCTCCTTTTTCAGGATGCTTCTTCATCTCGACCCACTCGTTAGCAGATAATTTTCCTTTTTTCAATAGCACTTTATCATTTATTCCGATCTTGCCGATATCGTGTAAAAGAGAAGCGGTCCTTAACCTCTGGATCATCTCTTCATTAAAATTCAATCTTTCTGCTATGAAGAGAGCATACCGGCTGACCCGGTAGGAATGTTTATAGGTATATTGATCCCTGGAATCAATGAGGTCTGCCAGGCCCACGATCGTCTGAAGATAACTCTTCTTTAATATCATATAATAGAGCACCTGGCTTCTGGCCACTTCAAAGAGCATGACCAATAAATAAAGCAGAATGCTCAACGAAAATAGAGGCGGTACCTTTACAAATCCGAGACCATTTAAAACATCCGTAAAAGAAAAGATTATCATAAGAATAATGTTTCCAAAAAATGATTTTACAAAGAGAGGAACATTTATATTTTCACGGATACTTTTAATATTCTTTAACAGGAGGCCGGCTCCATAGGAAAAGACTGCATAGACCATTATTATATATAAATAATAAATAAAAGTCGGTTTAATTATATATTGAAATCCTTCAATTTTAACAACATCTCTGAAAAACATAGACCTGATATTCAACAGAAGAAAAAATCCTGCTATCGTAATAATTAAATAAAGGATCTTATCCGGATCTTTTTCAATGATCTTATAAATAGTATAAATAAAGAGGGATAAAGCGAAGAGACCGATAGCAAAATATACCTTATAATAAAAAACAGCTTCTACCTGATCTTTAAGATAAAAGATATTCCCTGTCCACAGGTTATATAATGAAACAAAAAAAGCCAAATGGAAAAAGCGGATGAAGATCTTATTTTTACTGTAAAAATAAAAGTATAAAAATATAAGAGCAACAATGATCCCTATGACAAAACTTAAATAAGGAAGAACGGAATACAGGTGAAAGGTTACTTTTTTACTTAATAGATCGATCATATTCCTTTTAATAACAACAGATTTTCTAATATTAAATTTTCAATTTTATTACTGTTCGCATTAATTGTATTGATAAGATTCTTATTCAGATACCTGTTCTTTTTAATGCCGGTGATGATCTGTTCAAAATCGAACCGGTTATCCAGATAGGAGGTCAGAATATTATGATTTATGTAATCAGCAACCGACAATATCTGAGTTGCCAGCATATACCTTTTATTGATCTTATTAAATTCAGGAAAATTGATCAATTCTTTTAAATTATATAAAAGGACCATTCTGGATACTAAAAGTTTTCCTTCCTGGATCTTCTTCCGGAAAAACTCCTCTTCTTTTATAGAGGTTTTATGTGTACCGAGTAATTTATCCGGTACTCCGATCTCTCCAATGTTATACAGCAATGCTGCCAGTTCAAGTTTTTCCAGTTTATCTTTGTTCAATTTCATCTTTTCCCCGATGTATTTGGCGTACAAGCCGACCCGCCTTGCATTTCCATAACTTAGCGGGTCCTTGATCTCCAGCATCTTGGCAAATATTTTAATGGTATCCTTATAATTCTTGTTCAGATCCTGAAAAAAGATGATATACTGCTTGAAAAAAGGTTCTATCATAATCAGGTTGAAAATGATAAACCCGTAGGAGATCAAAGGAATCGTTCTCAAAAGACCGGTAATACCGGCAAAATCATTGACACCGATGACAAGCAGGATCAGGACCCCCCATATAAGACTTTTGGCATTAATCGACTCTATATCCTTTATGACCTTGCTTTTATTGAATAATCGGATGACAGTATAAATATAAGTAAAATAAAGGAAGAAGATATATACAGGATAAAGGATCCCGCGTT
>JAHITG010000238.1 GCA_018817865.1 Spirochaetota bacterium | reverse complement strand
TTGTTCTAAACTTGCGGGCCCAACCATTATTCTATCACCATTGTTGTAAATTTGAAGTCATCTACTATACTTAAAAATCCACCAAAGTTATAAATATTATCATTAGCAAGACAATCAGTTTTTGTTTTATCACATCCTTTTTTAACAGTAGCTAATGTAATACCAAATCCTCTTACAGCATAAGGGAAATTAGAAGTTAAATATAATATTATTTTTTTATTGTTTTTCCATTCTTTACTACTATAACCATCTATATTTACATTTCCTATTTTTCTTGATATTCCCGCATTTTGATTTGTTATTGAATCAGTGCTTGACTCAATAGTTATATATCCACTTTTCCAATAATCTTCTCTATCTTCATTTGCAATGTTCTGCATAAAACAAATAAGCGACATATCGGAAGAAATATAACTTTGAATTGTTACATTATTTAAGGTTTCTACTGTAATACCACAATCAGAATCTCCATATCTCCAATGACATAAAGGACTAAAGTTCCTTCTTGGACATTGAGTATTTAAAGAAGCTAATGGCGATTGCACTGTTAAATTAATTTGATATTGGTCTATTTGAATCGTATCAATCAATCCATCAAACATAACAACATAATTTGCTGCTGCTGCTAAATAATCTATAAACACTTTTAATATCTTTACTTGTTTCCCTCTAAATTCAGTTCCTGATTCTACTAAATCTGAAAAATACCTATTAACATTATCTATACTAACATTAACACTATCAGGACTTAATTTAATATCTGTTCTCGTATTAGACCTTCCTATTCCTATTGCTGTATATAATTCAGAATTAAAAGTAACATCAGCAGTGTAATTCGCATATCGCAAAGTAACATCATCAAGATATATTTCATATAATTCTATTGGTTTATTTGCCTCTAAAGCAACTGCTGTTTGTAATTGTGCTGAAAGTGTTCTCACTTATAATACCTCAATAAATTCACATTTCACCGAACAATTACTTCCGTCTAAAGAATCTACTGAAAATCCATCATCAAGGAATCTAACTGTATATGTAGGGGTTCCTGTTTCCATTGGATTAACATAACTAAAAGATTCAAAACTTCCTTGTCTTGCTATATGAAAATCCCTTAAAGTTTCTGCATTAGCTTTTGTCAATGCATTAAATACTAAAGTAAACATTGTTTTTGAACTTCCCCACTTTGCTCTTCTTTGTTCCTTTCCAGATTCAAAGGTCGTAATCAATGTTTTCCACCCAACACTATAAGACGATATAAATTGTGGTTTGGGGGCTGCTGGAAATGTTGCCATTAGTATTGTCCCTCCACCATTCTTAATGCACTATTCTTCTTATAAGCCCCAGCTACTACATTTGTTATAATATTTGAATTTTCTGCCACAACAGTAGCAAAAGATTTAGAATCCACTGCATTTATATTATTTACTGTTACAGGAAAAACTTTATTTAACATTTTTTGAATGCCTCCTACTATATTAAGATTCTTTTCCAATTGTATGGAAAGAGATTTCATCATTTGCATTCTGATCATATCGAAAAAATTATTAAAAATATCACTTAACTTTGTTATCCTATCATTAAAAGAATTGTAAAAAACCCAAGATAATTGCTCTGCTCTTCCCTCTAATTCTTTCCATTCTTCTGCTATATCGCTTTGTAATGTGCTAACTGATTTAAGTCGTTCTTCAAATTCTTCTGTTCTTTGTCTATTAAGTTCTGAAATATCCCTTAACATCATTATTTCAGCTTGCATTTGTTCTTTATTTATTTTTATTTCAGGGCTCCATTGCATTCCTTTTAATCCACCCCTTAAACTTGGAATTTCAATTTTAGGTTTAGGTAATTTTCCTTTTCCTAATCCTAATTCTTTTTCATACTTCAAAAATTCTGGAGACAAATTCATCAGTCCTGGAAGTTCTGGCAATACACCCTGACTACCCCAAGTCTGACCACCAACTTTATATTTTTGATTACCATCGAGTTTTCTTACTACTATATCTAATTTCCCAATACCTTCAGTTAATTTTTTTATAAAATCTAATACTGTTTCATTTTTAGTAAAAAAATTGCCTAAAGTTTCACTCAAATCT
>JAHITG010000237.1 GCA_018817865.1 Spirochaetota bacterium | reverse complement strand
TAATTCTTCCATATCTTTCCAATAATCATTTGAAGAAGGATAAGCTGTAAATAAAAAACTATAAATTAATAATACAAAGCGACAAAAAAACTCTGTGACCTTTGTGCCTCTGAGCTTCTGTGGTGAAAATTAGAAATATTAACTTTTATCGATGCGGTCGACGATGGCGACAATGGAAGCATCGACAGGGATGAAGGGATCCTTAAAAGCCTCTGTAGCATCACGGCTGGTCACATAAAATATAAGCTCGCCCCTGCCCGCCTGTGTGATCGCATCCGCGGCAATGACCGGCTCTCCGTAAGGCTTCAGGTCATCATTTAAAGGCTGTACTACATTCAGTTTTACGGAGTCCAGGGACTTGATCTTCTTGCTTGCTACTACGGTTCCTATTACTCTGCCCAGCTGCATGATCAGTTAACCTCTGTTTCAAATTTTCTATATATGATCTTATCTTTTACTTCTACTTCATCCACAACAGCTACAATAGCAGCATCAACAGGGGCTTTCTCTGTCCTCTCCGTCATTCTGGAGGAACTGCCCGATACTACAATGACTACCTCATCCTGCCCCACCCCAACCGTATCAAAGGCAACGATCACCTTATCGGTCAGTTTTCCGTCCATGGACATCAGCTTAACAATATGTAGTGTTCCTCCTTTTAACTGTTCATCTTTCTGTGTAGCCACAATGGTACCGCAAACTTTTCCTAAAATCAATCTCTTCTCCTTAAAAGTTCATGTCCGGATTTCATTTATTTTTTTTATTGTACAGCTCTTTCCCATCCATGTTGATAATATCAACAATGGCAACAATGGCATCATCAATAGGTTTATCCTCTGTCAAACGGGTCATTCTGGCAGAGCTGCTCTTCACAAGCAGAACAATGTCATCATTGTTGGCACCGACCGTATCAACAGCAACCTCATAATCATTCAGGCTCTGCCCGTGAATATCGATCAATTCAACCATTCTGATGGTATTTCCAAGAATTTTCGGATCCTTGACAGTAGAAACGATCGAACCGATAACTTTACCTAATCTCATCTACACTATCCTGAAATAATCTACAAGCACACAGCGCCGTTTCCTTGTAAATGTGGAGGCCGTAGTGATCCCTTCACCGGTTGTCCCGGCAATGGTATAAGAGGTCGATCCCTGTCCTCCAACACCCAGTCCTGCATACGAAGGCCCATTCTTGACAAAGATCGTTACGCCGGATAGTTTTGCCATTTTATCAAGGCTTTTAAGATTCAAAGAATGCATAATGGCTGAGTGCCTGAATCCATGTTCGTATTTTATCGCCATTTGGATGGCTTCATCAACATTTTTTACCCGGACCAGGGGCATAAAAGGCATCAACTGTTCGGCCCTTACAAAAATATGACCGGGAGCAGTCTCACCGATCAAAAACCGTATATCATCATCTACTTTCAGTCCCACAGCTTCAGCCAGGACAGATGCATTCCTGCCGACCAGTTTTCTATTCATAACAGGATGTTCAGCCCCGGGATCTGTTACTGCCTGTTCAGCTAAATGGTCTATCTGTAAAGATGAAAGCTCATGACATTTATAATTCAACAGCTCCTTTTTAAGTTCATCAGCCACTGAATCCACGACAAAGATCTCCTTTTCTGAAGTGCAGAAGATATTATTATCAAAGGTACCCCCTTCAACGATGGAGCATGCTGCTTTTTTCAGGTCTGCTGTCTCGTCCACGACAACCGGCGGATTACCGGGTCCGGCCCCGATCACTCTTTTAGGATATTTTAAGGCTTCCATTACAACACCAGGCCCTCCGGTAACTACGATAAGATCCACATCCTTATGGGCGAATGACTCCTGTGTTGTCTCAATAGTGGGAAATCCAAGACAGGTTATGAGGTTTTCAGGACCACCGGCATCGGCGATGGCCTGGTTTAAAAGAGTGACAGTATATTTAAAGACCCTCTTTCCTGCCGGATGAGGATTAAAAAAAATGCTGTTACCCCCCGCGATCATGCTGATAGCATTATTAATAAGAGTAGGCACGGGATGAGTCGACGGTGTCACAGAAGAAATAACACCATAAGCAGACCGTTCTACAATAGTAAGCCCGTGATCTCCGCTGAAAGACTCGGTTTTAAGATCTTCGAGCCCGGGCGTTCTGAGTGCTGCAATATGGATCTTCTTTATTTTATCCTCATATCGGCCCATGCCGGTATCTTCCAATGTCATGGAAGCCAGCTGCTCCGTATATTGAAGAGCCGTTTCTCTGATGGCCTTAATTATGTTCTCTCTTACTTCCAGCTTTAAGGTGAGTAATGTTTCCTGCGCTTTACGTGAAGCCGGGATGGCAGATGATACTGATGGAAAGATCCCCATTCCTTCGCCGGGGGACTTTTTTATTATTTCAGGAGAAGCATTCTTTTTTTGTACTTCCTGTAACACCTCGGTTACGATCCGTTCTACATCATTCCTCTCAAGTTCCAAAAGTCACCCCAATAAAGTAAATATTAAAATGAACCTTTATCCGCTTTTTCTAATTCCATTATATTCCCGATTGGAATAATGCTTTCAAGACTTTTATGAGGCCTGGGTATAACATGAACGCTGATAAGTTCTCCGACTTTCTGAGCAGCAGAAGCACCGGCATCAACAGAAGCTTTAACTGCTGCGACATCACCACGGCATAATATCGTAACATAACCTCCACCGATCTTTTCATATGATACTAATTCCACTTTGGCCGCTTTTGCCATGGCATCAGCCGCTTCGATCAATCCGGTTAATCCTTTTGTTTCGATCATTCCTAATGCTTCATAACCCATATCAATACCTCTCCTTTTCTTAAAGTTACAAGAAATATACACCTTTCTTTTTTCAAAGCAACTATTTTTTAAAAAAGATATGGCCGAAGAGACATAAAAGTTCATTTTTCAATGAACTTTTATGTCTCAACTCTACTTTTTTATCCAAGTACATCTCTGATGTACTTGGATTCATTTATCAATGAGTTCTGCATCTCAACCCTACTTTTTGATAAAGATATGGCCGACAAGAAACCAAAACTGCATTGGCGCAGTTTTGGTTTCTTAACCCCTCTTTATCAACCCCAGTGCATCCCTGAGGCACTGGGGTAACTTTGTTTAGTTCATTCAAGATGCATTTCTGATTTTCAACTTTACTTTTTAAAAAAGACACGGTCGAAAAATCCCAAAATTCATTGATAAATGAATTTTGGGATTTAACTCTACTTTTTTACACAGGTGCATCGCTGATGCACCTGTGTAAATTTGTCAATGGACTTTCACATTTCTCGTCCATTTCTTTTCAAAAATTCTTGCCCTTTTTTTCCCAATTTTGTCTTATTAATAAAGTGACTGTTTTAAAAAACAGACCACTTTCAAATATTACATACTTATATTTCACCCGAGCGGGAGATAAATTTTTCCGCTTCTCTAAGACGGGGAAAATCCATCCCCGTCTTTTTTTTATTTTTTTTTGCCCTTTTTTAAAGTTATTTCGTCTGAACATATACACCTACTTAACAAAATAACTACTTATAATGTGTACTCAAAAGGGGCGGGGCTCTCCCGCCTTTTTTTATTTCTTGATCAAAGATATCAGGTATTTAGACTACTCAATTTTTAAAAAATCCCGAAAATCAATAGTAGTAATCCGGAAAAAAGGAGGTGAACCCTATGAATAAAGATATCTCAAATTTCAGGGATATTCTGTCAAAATATCTTCATTTGTCAGGAATAAAAATATCCATTTTTTTAAAGGATGGATCAAAGATCAGGCTTAAAAATGCAGTTATTAAAAAAGACAGTATTCTGAATAATTACTATGAAGATTTCAACGGCAATAATATACCGCTGAAAAACATTGATTATGCCGAATTATATACAGACTAAGGTTTATACTCATTCAACCAGGCTTCGATATTCGTGATCCCGTATCCGGCCAGCTTTAGCCTGATTGATATCATGCGAATCGGCAGTCTCAGATCATCATTACTGATCCACAACGCCACATTTCGCCCGCCGACCTGCTTATAAAGAAACGCTTGAAATTTTTTCTTCATTTTTTTAATAGTAAGCTTACTCTTCGTATCTTCTACTATTGCATCGATCGTCTCTATTTTGTCGCCATTGGATAGTACAAATGTTACTTTTTCATTCTTTTTCGGCTTTATGGTCCTGGCATAATAGAGCATGGAGATCAAGCCTACTACCTCCCCCTTATACTCCATTTCTTTGTCCTTTCCTTTTTTTGAATCGCGATACCGTAATATTTTCTTATCCCGATCTATATCGATCTGGACGGTATTTGTCCAGCTTCCCTCTTCTATTTTGGTCTTGATCTGATAAGGAAAGAGTGTATTTACATCAATATATTCATCTACAACATCATGCAAATGATAAATTTTTGAGACCCATTTTACCGTCTCGATATCCGCCTTTATATGAAAACACTTCTTTCCAGCGATATCCACAATGCCCTTTACCCATACCTTCTGAATAGCAACCGAAGTATTAAAGACCCTTACCTCAAACTCCATATACTCCCCGACTTTAAACGGAACAGGTGCTTTTTCCAGAGCATAGAGGGATACTGAGCAGAAAGAGACTATTAATAATACCATTAAAAATTTTTGTATCATAATCCATTCCTCCTAAATAAATATGATAAACAAAAGCGACTTCTAAATGGATGACTTTATAATGGTCAAGGAAGGCTGAGGATAGATCGCATAAGATGTTATATTTGCAGGGATCAATATAGTCTCGCCTTTATTAAGTTTCATTTCATTCCTTTCCCAGTTCAGCATGCCGTAACCGTCCACTATGCTGATAGAATTAAAAGAACTTTTATCTGATTGAAATTTTATTTTTTCATTAAGTATATACTTCTCAACCTGAAAATAGAGGCATTTCACAAGGATGTGAGTGTTTTTTTGATACATTCTTTACTTGATCTATTTCCCACCAGTCATATAGTCTTGCTGTTTTACCTTCAGCTATTCTTTTAGCAATTCTTTTATCAGTTGGATTCTTATACGGCTGCCCGACTTTTCTCATATCTGGCATAACTCCGAAAAAAGCTATATCTCTGTGCTGTTTAGCTGTATTTGAGTTATATACCCAACTAATAATTTTATTTGGAAACATTCCTGACTGAAATGAATATCTATAT
>JAHITG010000236.1 GCA_018817865.1 Spirochaetota bacterium | reverse complement strand
TTTTTTCTTTTAATTTTTTTAATTGTTTTACAATATAAAATACTGCCGGAGTAAATAAACCCAGTACAAGTGTGACAATAATAAGGGGAGTATAATCTCTCTTTTTTATCGGTTCTATCACAGTGATCGGAATAGGCTGAGTGGTTAATTCGTTTAATAGAATCCCTTTAGGGTCATTGACAGAAATGTGTGCTCTGGGGAAATAAGCCTGCCCGAGAGATTCCCCTTTTAGATTGAAAATATACCGTTTGTGTACTTCCTGACCTTGGTCCTGTCCTGAAGGAGCCTCTACTTCGGTCTCTGAGGAGCTTCCTGTTGTGACCAAATTATGGTACATCTCTAATTGAGGATCAGTAATATTATAATCACCCGGCTTTCCAAGATAACTGATCTCAATAATGACCCGAAAATTTCTGTTAAGAGAAATCTCCTGTACTTCAGCTCGTGCCGTGATCTTGAATTTCTGTCTGTTTTCAGCAGAAAAAAGACCGGGTGCAGATGATAAGTTCAGTATCAATAATACGAAAATAACAGTCGTTGTGATCTTATTCATAAAGCATGCCTTTTGTTTTTAGACTGATAAATATTATAATACTAAAAAAAAATTTCAAGTTTTTTATACGATACAAAAACCGCATCTCTTAAAAATTAAAAAGTTTTATTTCAAGTTCAAGCTTGATCTTGAAATTATTATAAACTTTTTTTTGAGCCAGCTGTATCAGCTGCATTACTTCATCCGCTTTTGCATTGCCGGCATTAATAATGAAGTTGCAATGCTTTTTAGATATCTGGGCTCCTCCTATTTTTACTCCTTTAAGGTCTGATCGCTCGATCAAAGCTCCTGCATAATTATTCTCAGGCCTTTTAAAGATGCTTCCGCAGGATGGATATTCTAAAGGTTGTTTTCCCCCTCTCTTCTTTAATACTTCTTTTCTTCTATTAATGAGCGAGCTTTGTGATCCCTTCTTCAACCTGAAGACTGCCTCAAGGATAATATATTTTTCTAAAGGTACAGATTTTCGATAAGTGAATTTAATTTGATCTTTTGTTAAAACTTTGACCTTTCCTGAGTAAGTCATAACTTTAACAGATTCAACATGATCTCCGATCTCGGACCCGAAAGCACCGGCATTCATCACCAGAGCACCACCGACCGTGCCGGGAATACCGGATAGTTTTTCAATCCCTTTCAGGGAATTATTGATGCTGTATTCAATTAAATTATCGAGATGGACAGCAGCACCGGCAGTTATGATGTTCTTATTTTGCGAAATAAAGTTTGTAAAACCCTTAAGATTGATCAAAGTCCCCTTATAGATAATGTCATTAAAAAGAATATTTGAAGCATTGCCAATAATATAAATAGATTTTTTTTCTATGGCTGCATATTTTAAAAATTGAATGAGATCGTTTGTTTCATTTGGAATAAAATAGTCCAAAGCAATGCCTCCGATCTTAAAAGAACTGATACTTTTAAGATCGAAATTTTTAATATGTATTCCATTATACGGTTTCATAATGATGAAATAATATGCTATACAAATATTTTATCAATAAAAATTTAAATAATTGAAGGTGTTATTAAAAAGAAAAGGCTGCTCTAAAAGAGCAGCCTTTATTCCCGGATGGAGGTGTATTCTTTTTTTTAACCTAAAAGTTTTAATACAGACTGTGGCTTCATGTTTGCCTGAGCCAGCATTGCTGTACCGGCCTGAATCAGTATCTGATCTTTGACAAATTTGACCATTACTTCAGCCATATCTGCGTCACGGATTCTTGATTCAGCAGCCTGGATATTCTCATAACCAACCATCAGACCTTTTGCAGTATGCTCCAGTCTGTTGTAATAAGCTCCCAGATCAGCTCTCTGCTTTGAAAGTTTCATCAAAGCTCTGTCAATAACACCGATAACTGCATTTGCTTTTCCCGGTGTGCTTATGCTGATAAAGGTAGCGGTTTCAGGATTCCCAATAGGACTTTTCAAACCAAGTCCCTGAGAATTCATGGTTCCTACAAAAACCTTTTCACGCTGGTCCATATTAGCACCCACATGAAACCACATACTGGCAGTAGGAAATCCGCCTTTTGCCGGATCTGCAAAACGGCCCGTGAGGACCATCATAGTATTGAACTGTCCCTGTGAAGCTATCCTGTCGACTTCATCGATCAATTCGGATACTTCAACCTGAATCTGCATTCTGTCTTCATCGGTATAAATACCGTTTGAAGACTGAACAGCCAATTCACGGACTCGCTGCAGTAAACTGTGAGTTTCTGCAAGATATCCTTCGATTGCCTGGATAAAGGACATTCCATCTTCTGCATTTCTTTCTGCCTGTCGTAAGCCTCGGATCTGTGTTCTCATTTTTTCAGATACTGCTAAACCGGATGCATCATCACCGGCTTTGTTGATCCTTTGACCTGAAGAAAGCTTTTCGATGTTCTTGTCCACTTCCCAGTTGTTGAACTTTAAGACTCGTTGTGCATAAATTGCACTCAGGTTGTGATTAATAATCATGGTTAAACTCCTCCTTGAAGAAAAATGTTGTTTACATCCTTGTTAGTGATTGCCACCTCCTTTAACATCCTATTTACATTTTCGAGTTATAAAAAAAATCTTTAAATGGAAATATTATGATTTTAAGCAACAATACAGCTATTAAACGGTTTTCTGATCAATTAGATGGTTTTATTCCGTATTTTGCCTTATTTAATCATGCTATTATGGAAATTAAGCACTAACTAATGTTTTATAATGAACTATCTTAAAAGTATATTGCTTTTTTTCATTGACTTTAAATATGATTTGTTT
>JAHITG010000235.1 GCA_018817865.1 Spirochaetota bacterium | reverse complement strand
TTGAATCTGCAATTTTTAATACAGGTGTATCTTATTTATGGTTGAAAAATTACAAAGAAGCCGAGAAATATTTTAAAAAAACAATAAAAATAAATTCATCTTCTGCAAAAGCCTATAAACATCTTGGAAATACATATTATTATATAAATGATCTAAAAAAAGCTTATATTGAATGGAAAAAAGCTTACCAATTAGATCCAAATGATAAGGAACTGGAGAATAATTTAAAAGTTTTAGACTCCAAACAGCAGGGAGGCGGTTAATGAGTAAAAAAAAGAAACGACTAAAATATTTGAAAAAATTAAAGCAGCAGAAGGATCAGGAGCAGATGCATGAGGAACAAGAGGTTGAACAGGATTTAAATGCGAAGTCGGCTGAAGATCGGGAAAAGGAAATAGTTGATGATGAAAAGAAGAGCACAAAAAAAAGTCCTGAAAAGGCATTTGAAGAGGCTAGAACAGAAAAGGGTCTTATAATCTTTCTATTAGCTATAACAATATCTCTTATCTTTATTCCGGGTGAAATATTAAATAAAATCTCAATATTTATTAATAAAATAATACCTTAAAAGAGGAAAAATTATAAGGTAAAGCACAATGGAATTAAATGAGATCATTAACAAACGAAGAGCTTTTCGCTCTTTAAGCCCTGTAAAGATCAATGAGGATCTGGTCAGGGACTTGGCTTCCCGGGCAGGTCTATCCGCTTCGTGTTTCAACAATCAGCCCTGGAAGTTCGTCTTTGTCTATGAAGAAGGACAGTTAAAGAAGATGTTTACTGCTCTTTCTCAGGGTAACCAGTGGGCGGAATCCGCATCCATGATCATCGCGGTCTGCGGAAAAGAAGAGGATGACTGCACCTTAAAAGACGGCAGGAAGTACCATCTGTTTGATATCGGCATGACCACGGCATTTCTGATACTGCGTGCCACGGAACTGGGACTGGTAGCGCATCCTATTGCCGGATACAGCCCTGAAAAGACAAAAGAGATCCTGGGCATACCGGATGATATGAACGTGATCACACTGATCATTGTGGGGAAGCATTCTGATGTAATAAATCCTGTTTTATCAGAGCAGCAGGTTAAATCAGAGAAGGAGCGTCCTGTCCGAAAAGACCTGCAGGAGATCATGTTTTTAAATAAATGGGAAGGCAAGGGGTTTTAAAGGCTTGTTGCCCAAACGATATTTTTTATTTTAGCAACAGTCCTTCAATGCCCGATATCTTTATCTTATATTAAGATTTAAAATTTTTCTGAAATGCCTTAAAGACATCTTCAGGGGCGAGGTCTTTCATGCAGGCGAGTGTTCCGAGCGGGCATGTCAGCTTGTTGCAGGGAGCACAGGAAAGTTTTTTTCTGATCACGGGATTCTTTTTCGTATCCGGTAAGTTCCAGATCTGGTCATCGGTAGCTCCGAAGATAGTCAGAGTCGGTACACCTAAAGCTGTTGCCATATGCTTGGGACCGGTATCATTAGTGATGAGATACCGGGCCTTTGAAAGAAGTGCTCCCAGCTCTCCGATCGTGATCTGAGGGGAGATGAAAAAAACATTCTTCTGATGGATGAGAAGTCTCTGAACCGTATAAAGCGATCCATTATCATCTTTCCCGAATAAAAAGAGGACATTCTGATTTGCTTTATTTATAATTAGTTCTCCTAAACGGGCAAAATTTTCCGAAGTATACTGGCGGGTAGGGTATTTTGCAGATACAAAGATGGCAATGATGGGGTCCTTTATTTTTAAACCGATCAGCAGTCTGTCTGCTGTTATCCTGTCTTTCTCATCCAGGAACATCTCCGGCAGATGGTCCTTCATGTCCTTTAATCCGAGAGGTTCCAGCAGTCTGAGGCAGCGTATACTGCTGTATTCACGCTTATCGGATCGTATTCTGAAGTTGTAAAAAAAATTTCTCTTTGTGCGGTTACCGATCTTTACTTTTGCGTGAGTAAAAAGAGCGATCATTGTGGATGTAGGATTGTTGATATAATCAATGATCACATGATAATATTTAAAGAAGGACCTGAAATAGAATACGAGTTTTGGAAGGAGGCTTCTCTTTAATATGATGATCTTATCCACATGAGGGTTGTTCTTTATTGCATCATATGCAAAAGGATAAATGATCAAATCTATCTCACATTGAGGATATAGTTTTTTTAAGTTTCGAAAGACCGGTGATATCAGGATAGTATCGCCGATGGGTTTGAGTCTAATGATCAGAATTTTTATTTTTTTTAACTTTTTGAATCTCTCGTTTAACGGCTTCATATATCTCCTCTATTTCGATCCGGTCAAGACAATCAAGTGTATCACAGCTCCTCTTCCAGCAGGGAGCGCATTTTACTTTGGAGACTATCTTTTCGCCTCTCTCATATAGATCTATCTCCTGCGGACAACTCAGGTTAAACCAGACAATCATTCTTTTTTTCAGGCCTATCCCGATATGCATCCCCAGGGTATCTCCGGAAATGATTATATCAGCTATATCCATTACGGCAATTCCTGTTTTCAGGCCCATCTCCGTGGGTGTGCTGATCACAGGAAAAGAGAGTGCATTGGTTATCTCTTTATTTCTTTGGCTTTCATCTCTGCCGCCGAACAGGGCTATCTTGACCTTCGGATGGTCTTTGTGGATCATCCTGCACAGCTTTAGAATATGCTCGATCCTGAATTTTTTGTTCGGGTAGAGACTGCTGCAGCCGGTATTAATACCAATAATGATATCTTTTTCAGTCAGTTTATTCTCTTTTTTATAGGTTGTTACAAAACTCTTCTGCTCTTCATCAAGGTCCAGGATATATTCGTCCCGCTGGTATTCAAATCCGAACGATTCAGCCAGGAGCTGCTGGCCGGTCTGAGTATTGACATTGAATTTGAGATCATCATTCAGGCCCAGTTCATAAGCATATTCCGCTTCTTTATTAAAGGGGATAATGGATCCGTGTTCTGACAGGGCATACCCCTTTTTAAGGGGTGCCTGGAGATCCATGGCCAGTGATGCACTGCGCATGGATTTATCCACATTCAGAATAATATCGAATTTTATATTTTTCAAGGAGATAAAGGTTTCAAAGCCGAAGGGGAATATTTTATCGATCAGCGGATTATTCTTTAGAACAGCGGTGGAAGATTTATCTGTTATCCAAAAGATCGTACTTACAGGATACTTTTTTTTAATGGGTTTCAAGAGGGCAGTAGTCATTAAAACATCACCCATTGCATCAAGGTTGATCAGGCAGATGATTTTACCCTTTGGTGCATAAGTAGGGCATTGAATGCAATTCTCTCTTTTATATTTACAGGGCTTATACCCGTCAAATAATTTGCAGTCAAGTTTATATTTTTTTAAGATTTTCATTATATAAAAGGTAAAAACTTATGTCTTATGAATTGTTCTTTTCAAAATCCTTCATAAATTTTACCAGGTCTTTTACGCCCTGAACCGGAAAAGCATTATAGATCGATGCCCGGAGGCCTCCGAGGCTGCGATGGCCTTTCAGCCCGATAAATCCCTTTTCCTTTGCCTGTTCGATAAAGGCCGGTTCAAGGTCATTGTTCTTGATCCGGAAAACCACATTCATGCTGGAGCGGTCCTCTTTTTCTACAAGGCCCTGATAGAAATCAGTAGAGTCTATGTGATCATAAAGGATCTTTGCCTTTTCATCATTTGTTTTTTCAATTGCGTCCAGCCCCCCCTGTTTCAGGACCCAGTCCATCACCAGGTCAGTGATGTATATCCCCATGACAGAGGGCGTATTGTGAAGAGATTTTTTCTCGGCATGAGTGGAATACTTGAGCATTGTCGGAATGTTTGGATCTCCCTTTTCGATCAGGTCCTTCCGAATGATCACAAGGGTTACTCCCGAAGTACCTATATTTTTCTGAGCACCGGCATAGATAAGGCTGAATTTATTTATATCTATTTTCCGGCTCATTATATCGGATGACATATCCGCTATCAGGGGGACTTTTCCCGTATCAGGAAAATCATGCCACTGTGTTCCATTGATCGTTTCATTGGATGTGATATGGACATATTCTGCATCATCCGAAAAGTTAAGGTCTTTTGGCAGTGCGGAAAAATTTATATCTTCCGAAGTCCCTGCAATGTGGACTTCTCCCAGCAGTTTTGCTTCCTTTATGGCCAGTTTAGCCCAGCTCCCGGTATGGACATAATCTGCTTTCTTCTTCTTCAGGAAGTTCAAAGGGATCATGGCAAACTGGAGGCTGGCCCCGCCCTGCAGGAATAGAACTTCATAGTTATCCGGTATGTTCATGATCTGCCGAATCTTCTTTTCAGCGCCTGTTATAACAGCATCAAACGGTTTTGACCGGTGGGATGTCTCCATTACGGAGATCCCGGTCCCTGAAAAGTTCAAGAGTTCCGTTTGGGCTTTCTTCAGTACTTCAAGAGGCAGGATGGCCGGCCCGGCATAAAAATTATAAGGTCTTTTAGTATCCATTGTTTCCCTCCACATATTAGTTTTTAGCAGATAGTGGTTAGCAGATAAAAAAATTGGTATATTGTAAAAAGTTTAATCCTGATTTAAACTAACCATTCTTCTGAAATGGAATATTAATATATTACAATAAAATAGGGTGTCAAATAATATTTTGAAAAAGGGATGGTCGAAAAGAAACCAAAATGTTTTACAAACATTTTGGTTTCTTAACTTTACTTTTTTAATCCATAGTGCATTAGGGATGCACTATGGATTCTTATCTTTGCTTTTTTACAGGGACCAGGTCTTAGCAGACCTGGTCCCTGTTATATTACGAGTGCATTAGGGATGCACTCTGGATTCTGTATCTTACAGATGCAGGTGATATCTTTTTAATTCCTTCTCAATTCTTTTTTTATCCGGGAAATATTTCAGCAAAATATTTTTAAATCTGTGTGAATGATTAAAATGAAGAAGATGTGTGACTTCATGCAGAATGATATAATCGATAAACCTTATCGGAAGAGCTATCAGGAAGAGGTTGAAGACCAGTTCTCTGTTGCTTCTGCAGAAACCCCACCGCTTGATCTTTTTAACTGTAAATGCTCTATAGGAAACTTTCAGAAGAGTGCAGTAGCGATCTATAGATCCGGCGATGTAATGAAAGCACTCATCTTTGAGGAACTCTTCCAGCTTCTTTTTACGGTTCCTGATCTTATTACTCAGGAGTATTTTTTCACCCGTATATACCGGTTTTTCTTTATTTACATTTGGGGAAATTTCCATGGGAATATATATTCCTTTGAAAAGCAGACTATTATCCCTGATCAGCTCCATCTTCCTGATTGATTCATTTAACTTTTTACGGATCCAGTTTCCCTTTTTAATAACCAGATCTTTGATCTTCTTAAGATCAGTATGGGGAGGCGCGGTTACAACAACTTTTTTATCCGGATAGATCTTAATATAGATATGCCGTATTCTTTTAGGTACAATTTGAAAAGTGATCGGATCGGTTTTATAGAGAACCTGGTGCTGGGTCATTGGTAGTAGGATATTGTTTTAATTTTATTTGTCAATGATAAATGGAAGTAAGGTATACTTTCCCCGGCTCTTCAATACCTTTCATTTTAAGGTAAACGGCTTTCTGCATTTTTGGTTTTGGTGAAAGAATATTCATGGTCTTTTCGGAGATGGAGAGGGCATTGGGGTTGGTAATTGATTCAAAGTAATAAGCTTTTCTTATAGTGTTCCCTAATGAGACCAGAAGTTTACCGTAATTGGATTCCATTTGTGAGTAAAAAATATCTCCGGTATTGATGCTTATGGAAATTTGCAGGTTGATCTTATTGATCCTGTTGAATAACTGCATGTTGTTGAATATTTTTTTAGAGCATTCATACCCGTTCTGAGCATGATTATAATTGTTCACAGGTACACCAAAAATAGCTACAAAGGAATCACTGCTGAAAGAGTCAATAAATCCCTTGGATTGCGAAACAAAGATCTCCATATCATTAAGGAATTTATTCATAACTGTATCAAAATCAGCCTTGGACATCCCCGTTTTTACCTGATCAATGTTCTTTATTTTCAAAAAGAGTATCGTACCGGTCTTTTCTCTGGTTTCAAGCTGTGCATCCGGATATTTTTCCAGGTATTCATCTACCAGTTCCCGGGATATGGTCTTTCCAAAGACCAGGTATCCTTTTACTTTATCTGTCAACCGGTTAAACCGGTGTTCAATTAATTTAAATTCATCGTTGTGGTTCAGCTCCAGTTTATACATCTGACGCCCTTTGGAAAGGTTTTTTAGACTGCTGGAAAAATTGGATATGGGCTTTGTAATGTTCTTGTTGAATAAAAGAAATAAAGCGATAAAAAGGACAGCCTCAAAGATCAGGAATATATAAAGGATCGGATTATGGACAGGAACATGCTTCATGGCGGCTGATAATCTTTCCGGATCGATCTTTGCTATCATATACCAGTTCTTATCACTGATGCTGATCTTGTATTTAAGGAAAGCTCCTTTTCTCTCCATAATGACATCATCGTCCGTCTCTATCAGTTTTTTAATATCCTGCTCATACAGGATGTATCTTCCGATCAGCTGTTTATTCAGCGCATATACGATCATCCCTTTTTCATTGACCACGATCGTATAAAAGACCTCGGCTTCTTTTAACAGGAGGTCCTTGAAGACCACATCGATATCAATATTAAAACCGGCAATGCCTATAAGCTTCTCCAGCTGGTTATAGATAGGCGTAAAGATCATAAGATAGGGGAGAGCATCGTCTCTATACGATTGTTTTTGAAAGAGGGAGGCTGCATCCAGCGTTATAGCATTTGCTTCCTGATCTGATCGGGCCAGTTTATCTTTTGGATAGAACGGTTCACAGATATAGTCCTTTGATTTTTCGATATAGGTTCCTTTCTGAAGCCTGTATTTATTCAGTATGATGGTACTATCCGTATAGAAATATACATAGGAGCTCCTGTTCTTTGTAAAAAATTGAAATGCCTGCCTTAAATAAGGTGTGAATTGATAGTTCGTATTCCTTAATTTTTCAATATTCGGAGCAAAGTTCAGGAGCCTGCCGTGATGATTGAAGATGAACATGGTCCGGATATCATCCCGGTTCTTTATCTCTAATTTCATTTTTTTCTGCAGATCGACGATCCAGTTCAGATAGAACGGGACGGATATATCCTTGGCAAAATTCTCCAGGTCGATCGTATATTTTTTCAACTTGTTCTCAACATTGAACCCGAGTTTTTTATAATTGAACATAAAACGGGATAAATATCCCTTTGTTTTGGGTTCATCCAGGTCTTCCGGTCTCCAGAGGATAGAGAAGAGAGTCAGCTGGATTATTATAAAGGCGATATAGGTCATTATCAGGATAAAGATGGTTTTATTATTGATCTTGGTGAATAATTTTGTTCGGAAAGGAGAATATTTGATATTCAAGGCCATGTGAGCAAATTTGCTTCTCACAGTGCTTTTGAAGTTATAAATAAAGTCTGCAAGCCAGAATCTGATCTTAGTATAAATACTCATATAATAAGTCCTGTAATACTAATGTTATCGGGAGACTGTAAAAAATGTTGATCAATTTGGGTAAATTGGGGTCAAATCTTGAAGATGTTTAAAACTCGGGGGTCAGTCCCAAAAAGTTTGATTTTTCCTTGCATTATGATTTTAAAATATTATATTGTGAAGTATAAATTAAAAAAACAGCTATTATTTTGTCTGTTTACTGTTTCGGGCATGTTGTATGAGGTAATAAAATTTTATTTCAGGAGGTAAGAAATGAAAGGAGTTATTGTTAACTGTTTGAAAGAGCTGGTAATAACAAAGTTTGGTGAGGACAAATGGCGGGAAGCTATGGAAAAATCCGGGTTGGATCCGAATATGGCATTTACATCTTTAGGGGATGTTGAGGACGGTGCTGTAATGACTGTGATCCAGAATGTCTGTAAGGTTTTAAATATTACTCTGGAACAGGCAGCCGATGCGTTTGGCGATTATTGGGTGAATGAATTTGCACCAAAGATGTATCCCCGTCATTTTGAAAATATAAAATCTTCAAAAGAATTTCTTATGAAAATGGACAAGGTCCATGAGATGACAACAGCTAATATGGCCAATGCTCATCCGCCTCGATTTAACTATAAGGAAAAAGATGAAAAAACTCTTATTATGACTTATAACTCAAAAAGGGGATTAATGCCGATCTTTCTCGGCTTGATAAAAGGTGTTGGCAAACATTATAAGGAAAACCTTAAAATAACTGCATTGAATGATAAAGATGTAGAGATTAAATTCCCCTGATCGTTTTTATAATAAGCGACATACATTACTTTATTCTTCTTGATTTATGAGTGAAGGGAGGAGGCCGGTATGCTGGAAAAAATAAAGAAAATTAGTTTTGCAGGACGGATCAATTTTCTGATAGGCGTTGCAGCACTGGTCTTCTGTATATGTTGCTTTTTACTGATCAACTATAATAAAAAATGTTTATATAATGAAAAATTTCTGAACATAAAAAACCTCGTCGAAGCAGCCTGGGGTGTGATCGATCAACAATATAAACTGAGTCAGGATGGGGTGATCTCAGAATCATCGGCTCAAGAGGTGGCCGGCAAGATCATCTTAAATATGAAGTATGAAAAGAAGGAGTATTTCTGGATCAATGACATGGAACCAAAGATGATCCAGCACCCCTATTATTTAAAAGATAAAAAACCGAAATGGTATGATCCAAATGGATTAGCATCTGTTACTGATCCGAATGGAAAAAAAATGTTTGTCGAATTTGTTAAACTTTGTAAAATAAAAGATGAGGGTTTAGTTGATTATTACTGGACCCTGCCGGGAGAAGAGGATGGTGCTCCTGTTCCCAAGGTTTCCTATGTGAAGGCCTTCAAACCTTGGGGCTGGATCGTGGGTTCCGGGATCTACCTTGATAATGTGGGAAAAGAGATCAATAATCTGATAGAATTCATGGTGTTGATAGGCATAGGGCTTCTCTTTTTTATTGTAGCTTCCTTAATTCTGGTAACCAGAAAGGTCATTAAACCAATGTTTAATTCATCTTCAAATCTTATAAAAGGGTCATCACAATTAACAGGGGCTTCTTCAGAGATAGCCCTTGCTTCGCAGAAAATGGCAGAAGGAGCTCATGAGCAGGCAGCATCTCTGGATGAGACTTCTGCTGCGCTGCAGGAAATCTCCTCAATTGCAAAAAAGAATGTTGAAAATTGTAAAAATGCTGTGCGGTTTATAAATGATACCAGTTCTATGATCACTGATGCAAATGGAAAAATAGGCAACACTTCTAATGCAATGACAGAGATCGTTAAGTCCAGCCAGGAGATAGGAAAGATCATCAGAACTATTGATGAGATCGCTTTCCAGACCAATCTTCTTGCTTTGAACGCCGCTGTTGAAGCAGCCCGGGCCGGTGATAGCGGCTTAGGATTTGCAGTTGTTGCGGAAGAAGTAAGGAGCCTGGCTCAGAGGAGTGCTCAATCAGCAAAAGAGACACAGCTGTTGATAGAAGAGGTTGAAAAAAAGATTA
Organism: Spirochaetota bacterium; assembly: GCA_018817865.1. Classification (GTDB taxonomy): domain Bacteria; phylum Spirochaetota; class JAHITG01; order JAHITG01; family JAHITG01; genus JAHITG01. The sequence goes on along the minus strand of JAHITG010000235.1, from coordinate 1,792 downwards.
ACAATGGAAATGAGAGTGCACAAAGCACTACGCAGGCTTTTTCCGGGGTGGTTGATTCTATAATTAAAATTACCAGCATAATCAATGAGATATCAACTGCATCAGAGGACCAGAGTTATGGTGTGGAAAATATTGAAAAAGCTCTAAAACAGATTGAGATCCTGACACAGAATAATATTACCTCATCTCAAAACACGGCTCTTTCAGCTGCTAAATTGAATTCATTATCCGAATATCTCATCAGCATCGTAGAGGATCTGAATCAGGTTATTAAAGGAAAACATGAGGTGTTAGTAGAAACTGAAGAAACAGGAACAAAACAGCTTGAAGGGAAAGATAAAAAGAAAGAGCCCGCTAAACTGCCTAAAAAAGGGGCTGATTTAAAAAAGAAGATAACAACCAAAGAGATCAAGCCTGAAGATGTGATCCCTTTAGATAAGGATGATTATAAGGATTTCAAGGATTGATCGTTATACTGTAACAGATAAAGAATGTCTGCATTTATTAAGTTAACTGCCTTCAACAGACTGCTTTTTGATCTTTTTATTTGACAACTTATTTGGGAATATTATTATAAAACTTATGGAAGAGAATATTGATAAAGCAGTAGATAATTTCGAAAAAGAGAACAAAAAATTTGAATTGGCACTCCAGATCGCAGAAGGTGACAAAGAAAAGGCTCAGAAACTGATAACCGGCGAGATCAAGAATATTGCAGCTATAAAGGGTGCTTTTAAAGATGAAGCTGTTAATATAAATGGATTATTCATCCTCTTTGTCAATCTGGATAAAAAAGCTGTTGAGAGGATCTTTACGGTTGTTTCGTTTGAAGAGCTGGTAAAGAATATCCCCCCCTATTTAAAATGGCCGGAATTTGAGAAGAAGATCATAGACATCGAATGGGGTGGTAAAAATCTTGTCAATCAAAGCTCAGACCTGAAGAACGATCTGCAGTCCACAATTACTTTTGAGTATATGGATAAGATCATAGGTCTTGTTAACGATAATAAAGAAGATGACCTGAAAGAACTCTTTAAAGAAATTGTAACGAAAGCATTAACCCTGGAGACAACGGACCTGATCATAGCTGTTGAATTATCCAATGATCTGTATTTAGCCCTGGAAGGTCATGCTGATGAAAAAAAGGAGGAAGTAACCGTAGAAGAAGTGGTAGTTCAGCAGGAAGAGTCAAACGAAGTTATCGTTGAGGGGACACTGGAGATCTCTCCTGTAAAAGGCATCAATATTACCCAGCTGATCCCCGGTACGACGATACTGGTTCGGCTTCCTGATAGGACATCCAGGGACAAGTATTATCTGAATCTGTTGCAGTTAGTTGATGGTAAAAAGATACTTCCGGTACCTGCTGTCGTGAGAAGTGTAAACTATGATGAGATATCAGGATACCTTGTTATTTCCGAGATCAAACCGGGCCTGGTTGTTAAGTGTATTGAACAGGCTCAGATCAATGTTATGACACCGGAGATAGCAGAAAAATCACAAAAGGTTCGAAGTATCCGTCTCTTCATTATTTTTCTCGGTTTGTTTTTAGCTTTGCTTGCCGGTCTCTATTTTTATCTCTACTTTAAGGGGATTATATAATTGATTTTGATTTTTTGTACAATTCTAAAAATTCTGTAAAAAGAATTTTTAGAATTGTACCTTGCAAAACAAATCCTGAAATTTTATATAAAAAAATTTCAGGATCTGTTTTGTGATGAAGAAATCCAGAAATTCTCTTTGAAGAATTTCCGGATCTATTTTGAAAGGAGCAATTCAGGAAATTTTCTTT
>JAHITG010000234.1 GCA_018817865.1 Spirochaetota bacterium | reverse complement strand
CCATCTCTTCACTGGCCAGTTCCTTAAACTCTGCATCATCAGAACTTTCTGAAAGAAGTGTCTCCGTCTCATTTATTTTTTGCTCGACTTTTGTAAGATTATCATAATTATCAAGGATCTCCACCAGCTCACTTCGCTCTTTAGATATTTCTTTGTACTTATTCTGATCTTTGACCAGGTTCTGATCTAAAAAGAGGTCATCGATCTCATTCAGCCTTTGCTGTAATTCATTTAGTTTTTCTTTGGTTAACATTACGGTCAATAATATAAAAATTATTTCCAGTGTCAATTTATTTAAGCATAATGATATAGCAGGAAAACATATTTTATATAAATGCTTTACTCTATCAAGAGACTATTCATTATCTACCAATAAACCACAAGCTAACAGCTAATAAGCCATTAAGGGCTTGACATTTAATTCGTAGTCATTACATTATGTGCCGATGAATAATGATTTGATAATAGAGATCGGAACCGAAGAAATGCCCAATTCTTTTCTGAATTACATTAATTCCGACCTGTCTTCCATTCTTACTGAGATCTTAAAAGAATTTAAGATCTCTTTCAGCTCCGTAGAAGCCTATTCTACTCCAAGACGCATCATCGCTTTTATTCATGATATTTCTTCCAAACAGGAAAATGCTGTTGTAGAAAAGCAGGGGCCACCTTACACTATTTTCTATAAAGATGAAAAGATCACAGAAGTAGGAAAAAAATTTTTAAGATCATCTAATTTAACCGAGAAAGAGATCACGATCAAAGAAACAAAAAAAGGAAAATATATTTTCAGTACAACTGTAATAAAAGGCAAATTATTAAAAGATATCATCCAGGATTTGATTGATACTCTCTTATCAAAAATACATCTGAATAAATCCATGAAATGGGATGATTCTTCGCTTGAGTTTATTCGTCCTATTCGCTGGGTATGCGGAGTATATCAGGGAAAAAAGATCGATTTTCATATTGGAAATATCTCCTCTGATAAATATTCAAGAGGCCACCGGTTTTTATCTGATAATAAAAAGATAACAGTTGAAAGCATTTCCCAGATCAAAAAAACATTATTGGATAATTACGTTGTTCTGGATCCTTCAGAAAGAAAAAAAAGAATCAATAATGAAATTAAAAAAAATCTGAAACCCGGTAATATCGTTCTGGAAAATGAAGAACTTTTAAAAGAGGTCGCAAATCTTGTAGAATATCCTTTTATACAGTTATGTGAATTTGATAAAGAATTTCTTCAAATCCCTTCAGAGTTTATTTCAACTGCTTTAATTCATCATCAAAGGACTTTTCCGGTGTACAAGAATAACAGGATCACAAACAACTTTTTTGTCGTATTGAATAGTAAACCCAATAACAACACCAAAACCGGAAATGAAAGGGTATTAAGGGCCAGACTCAATGATGCCCGTTTTTTTGTCCAGGAAGACCGAAAAGTTAAAGATCTTGAAAAGTTCAATGAAAAGCTGAAAAGTGTCCTCTTTCTGAATGACCTGGGTACGCTGTATGATAAAGTAAATAGAATATATATCCTTTCCGATGCCCTTGCCGGCAATCTGAATCTGGAACCCCGGACTTTAGAGAAGGTACGGAGAACAGCGAAATTATCAAAAATAGATCTTGCAAGTGCTATTGTTTATGAATTCCCGGAACTTCAGGGTAAAGCGGGAAAGATCTATGCACAGGAATCAGGCGAAGATAAGGAAGTGGCCGCAGGTATTGACCAGCATTATATGCCCAGAAATGCCAGTGACGACTATCCTGATGAAAAGACAGGAATAATTGTCGGATTGGCTGATAAGATCGATAATATTACCGGTTGCTTTATCAAGGGATTTATTCCGACAGGTTCAGAAGATCCCTATCAGATACGAAGATATACCCTTGCCATTATTAATCTGCTGTTGAAGAACAAAATATTTATTAATATCTTTAGTCTGTTTCAACTATCTTTCAAGATCTTTTATGACCAGAAGCTGAATGCAGAAGAACAGAATAAAGAGTTAATAAACCGGATCCTTGTTTACATAAAAAATAGATACAAAACCATATTGCTTGATGAAGGATACAAGCATGATGAAATAGAAAGCATTATAAACCTTCCTATATCCGATCTTTTGGATCTTTCAATGAGGATAAAAGAGCTGAAGACTTTCAGAAAAAAGAGCAAGTTCAAAGACCTTTTAATAGCCCTGAAGCGAATGACCAATATTATTAAAGGAACGGCTGTACGATCTGACCTTAATGAAGCATTGCTTGACCAGAAAGAGGAAAAAGAGCTCTATTCTCTGTTCAAAAAGAACGTCTCTCCTTTTAACAGATTTATTCAGGAAAAAAAGTATCAGGAAGCGTTTAAACTGCTTTCAGAATATAAGGAGACAGTAGACTCCTTTTTTGATAAAGTACTTGTTATGCACAAAGATGAAAAATTAAAAACAAACAGATTAGCTCTATTAAATATATTGGTAGAACATTTCAACCAGTTAATGGATTTTTCCTGTATTTCGGAAAAAATTTAAATTATTCAATTCATCATGATAAATTGAATAAATAAGTTGAAAGTATAAATATAAATTATATCTATTATAGAACAATTTAGAAAAATCATCAGGAGGAATAAGAAAATGTCAAAAAAATTTGTTTACTTCTTCGGTAGCGGTAAAGCCGATGGGAAAGCAGCAATGAAACAACTATTAGGAGGAAAAGGTGCAAACCTGGCAGAAATGACCAACTTAAAACTGCCTGTGCCACCCGGTTTTACAATTACCACGGAGGTCTGTGATCTTTATTATAAAAATAAAAAGAAGTATCCCACAGGACTGGATGAGCAGATCAATTCCAATTTAGTTAAACTCGAAAAAGCCATGGGGAAAAAGCTTGGTGACAACAAGAATCCCCTTCTCGTTTCCGTACGAAGCGGGGCCGCTGTTTCCATGCCCGGGATGATGGATACGGTCCTTAATCTGGGCTTGAATGACCTATCATTACAGGGACTGGTAGCCCAGACAGGGAATGAAAGGTTCGGATGGGACGCATATCGGAGATTCATTAATATGTTCGGTGATGTCGTCATGAATGTCCCTCATGAAGAGTTCGAACATGCTTTGCAGACAATAAAGACTAAATACAGAGCCAAAAATGATACAGACCTGAATGCAGCTCAGTTAAAAGAGGTCGTATCAGAGTACAAGAAGATCTATAAAAAATTCACAAAAGAGGACTTTCCGTCTAATCCGAAACTGCAGTTGAAAAAATCGATCGAAGCTGTTTTCAGCTCCTGGAATAATCCGCGGGCCAATAAATACAGGGAGATCAATGATATTAAAGGACTTCTGGGTACAGCGGTCAATGTTCAGGCCATGGTCTTCGGAAATATGGGGAATGACTGCGGAACAGGTGTCTGCTTTACCCGAAACCCCTCTACCGGTGAAAATAAATTTTATGGTGAATATTTAATGAATGCTCAGGGTGAAGATGTAGTAGCCGGGATCAGGACACCGGAACCGATATCCCATTTACAAAAAACAGATAAGAAGGCTTATGACAGGCTGATATCAATCCGGCATAAACTGGAAAAACATTATAAGGATATGCAGGATATAGAATTCACGATAGAGAATGAGAAGCTCTACATGCTGCAGACCAGGACCGGTAAACGGACTGCTGCAGCTGCCGTACAGATCGCTGTGGATATGATGAAAGAGAAATTGATAGACCAGGATACGGCAATTATGAGGATCGAACCGCAGATGCTGGATCAACTGCTCCATCCCACTTTTGAGACTAAAGCTCTGGCAAAAAGCAAACCCATTGCCAGCGGATTACCGGCGTCACCGGGTGCAGCTGTGGGACAGGTTGTCTTTTCAGCTGATGAAGCGGAGAAATTTTATGAAAGTAACCAATATAAAAATATTATCCTTGTCCGTATAGAGACTTCACCTGAAGATATCGGAGGAATGAATGTATCAAAGGGTATTCTTACGGCAAGAGGCGGAATGACTTCCCATGCGGCTGTTGTGGCAAGAGGAATGGGAAAATGCTGCGTAGCGGGAAGCAGCAGTTTGAAGATCGATTACAAAACAAAGTCAATGAATGTGAAAGGAAAGACCATCAAACAGGGAGACTGGATCTCTCTGGACGGGTCAGCCGGAAATATTTATTCAGGAAAGCTTCCTACAATGGAAGCGAAATTAACAGGCCCGTTCGGCCAGATCATGAAGATGGCTGACAGTGTAAGAAAGCTTGGAGTTCGTACCAATGCCGATACTCCGGCAGATACAAAAGTAGCTGTTGAATATGGAGCTGAAGGTATCGGACTCTGCCGGACCGAGCATATGTTCTTTGATCATCCGGGAGAAAAACCGGGTACAAGGATCAAACCGTTCCGTCAGCTTATCATGGTTGCTGAAAAAGTAAAATTACTGCGGGAATCACTGGAATCAGCAAAGATCGCAGAGGAAAAAACTGAAATTGCCCAGATAGAAAAGGAACTGGCAAAACCGCTTAAACAGTATAAGGAAGCACTGGCTGCCCTTCTGCCATTACAGCGCAAGGACTTTGAAGGGATCTTCAAAGCACTTCAAAGCAGGCCATGTACTGTAAGACTGCTTGATCCTCCATTACATGAATTTCTACCGCATGATGAAAAAGGCCAGGCAGAAATGGCTACACTAATGAACTTAAAAGTGAGTGATATCAAGAGAACAGTAGAATCTCTTCACGAATTCAATCCTATGCTTGGTCACCGCGGGTGCCGTCTGGGATTAACCTATCCTGAGATCACTCAAATGCAGGTCCAGGCGATCATAGAAGCTGCTATAAATGTAAAACGAAACTTCAAGATAAAAGTGCATCCTGAGATCATGGTTCCTTTAATCGGTACTGTTAAAGAGTTAAGTATTGTTAAAGAACAGATCCAGGATGCGATTGCTGAAGTGTTTAAAGCAAAAAAATCAAGCAAACAGGAGATCCCCTATCTCATCGGAACAATGATAGAGATCCCGCGAGCAGCAATCACTTCTGATGAAGTCGCAAAAGTGGCCGAGTTCTTCTCTTTCGGGACCAATGACCTGACGCAGATGGGATGCGGTTTCAGCCGTGATGATGCCGGGAAATTCCTGGTTGATTATGTAAAGATGGGGATCTATGAATATGATCCGTTCCAGGTGTTGGACCAGGCCGGTATCGGAAAATTGGTTGAAATGTCCGTTAAATTAGGAAAAAGTACCAATCCAAATTTAAAGGTAGGGATCTGCGGGGAACATGGCGGTGAACCTATGTCCGTTAAATTCTGCCATAGAACAGGTCTGAATTATGTCAGCTGTTCACCCTACCGTTTACCGATAGCCAGACTATCTGCAGCCCAGGCTGTTATTGAAGAAAAAAGAGCAAAAAAGAAGAAGTAAAATAGATTATTATGGGACAGGTTTTTTTTAATAAGGAGATCTGTCCCTTTTTTAATTTCATTAGATGGTTTATAAACAAGGAGCAATATTATGAAAAAGATCTTTATTATTTTTATGGTTGTCCTTCTCTCGTCTTCTTTGCTTTTATCCCAGGTACCGGAATCATTCATACTGGAAAAGGGAGGAGTAAAATCCATTGGTTATGGAAATGCCAATTCATCACGGTCCGGTGAAACAGAATTCTTTACCGAATCCCCGGCTTCCCCGGCTGACCTGGAAGTTCCGGTTCTCTCTCTTAATTATGGGGATATGTTAGGGTATAATAATTTTGTAAATTTATCATACTCCCATCCTACCCTCCGCGGAGTTATATCCGGTAATATAAAATATTTTAATGCAAATAACCAGAATATCGCACTGGACAGCGCTATCAATATTAATTTGAACTTTTCAAAGATCTTTACAGACAAACTTTTTATAGGACTGGGTGCCGGATTCCTTACGGCAGACTATTTTAATGATAATGGAGTGGCCTTTGGAGTGGATTTGGGCGGGATCTACCATGTTTATGCGTATAATAAGAACAGAAGCAATAAAACATTACAGAATGTTACAATAGGCTTTTCCCTCCTGAATATCGGGACAGCCCTTTCCTATCAGGATACAGTGATCTCCCCTCCCATAAAAATAAAGACCGGCCCGTCCTTTATCTTTAATTTCGGCAAACATTTTCAGAATATTACTTCGATCGACCTGGAACTCAGAAAATTCAGCCATATAAATATTAATTTTGGACTCGAAAATATTATCTATAATAAATTTATCCTTAGATTCGGTCTTCCTCTTGAAGCTGAAGAATCAGAGTACCAGGATTTCTCTGCCGGATTAGGATATAAATTCAAGATAAAGAATATCGGTACAGAACTGGATTATTCGTTCACAGCTTTGAAGGATGATAATTACCTCCATTACCTCGGTATGGAGATGCGGTTCGGACAGACGGATGAAGAAGCTCCTGAAACAAAGATCAATTTTAATTTATCACATATATCACCCAATTATGATGGGAAAGCGGATTATCTCGAGATCACACCCGATATCAATGATAACAGAGCCTTAAAAGGATGGAAAGTTCAGATCGTAGACAATAAGGATAATCCTGTAAAAGAGTATAAAAGTCCGGATATGGATGTGTTGAAAGGTAAATTAACGATCCAGAAAATATTCAAACGGCTGTTTGAAAAGAGGAAAGAAGCACCTGTACCGGATAAGATAGTATGGGACGGGATCAATAAAGAAGGCCAGGATGTACCGGACGGAGAATATAAAGTCATTCTTACGGCTTATGACGAAAAATTGAACGAGTCCGATCCTATTGAAAAAAAATTCTTTCTTGATAAGACTCCTCCTGAAGTGAGTATAAAACCTCAGTTCAAGATATTTTCCCCGAATGGAGACGGGGTAAAAGACAGCGTTAATTTTCAATTCACCCTGAAAACTGAACCTGAAGACCAGTGGAGTGCAAAGATCGTGGATAACAAGGGTAAAACCGTTCTGGAACATAAATGGAAAGGAGATAAAATCCCCAGCATCAGCTGGGACGGCAAGGATAAAGAAGGCAAAATGGCTCCGGACGGCAATTATGACCTTATTGTTCAGGGGTCTGATCTGGCACAGAACAGTGTAAAAAAAGGCGTATATGGTATCACACTGACCACTGCGAAACAGAGCGTTGCCGTGAGCTCTTCACTGGACGGGTTTTCACCCAATAATGATAAAGTTATGGATACTACAGAGTTCGATATGCATATATCAGATCAAAAAGGCCTGGAAAAATGGAAACTGACTGTTTTAAATGAATCAGGAAAAGAGGTCAGGTCTTTTGAAGGCAGTAAAGAAGCTCCGCCTTCTGTTACCTGGGATGGGAGGGATGATAATGAAAATGTACTTCCAGATGATGACTATTTATATAAATTTGAAGTGTGGTATGACAGCGGGAACCATCCTGAATCATTCCCGAAAAAAATAAAGATAGACAGCACACCGCCTGACGTCAAGCTGGAAATACTGCCTGATATATTTTCTCCTGACGGAGACCAGACAGATGATATGGCTCTTATTAATCTGAATATAAAAGATAAAAGTGATGTAAAAAAATGGAAAGTTCATATTTTTGAATCAGAGAATAATAAGAAGAAACTCTTTAAAAAGTTCGAGCAGACAGGAAAGCCGGGCGAGACTATTATCTGGAACGGGCTTTCTGAGGAAGGAAACCTGGTCCAGTCAAAAAACAGGTATTTTCTTCTGTTCGAAATAGAGGATGACCTCGGGAACAAGACCCTGATCGAAAATCGCGAGATCAAGATCTCTCAGGTTCCTCCTGATGTGGATTTTGAATATGAACCATCGGTATTCTCCCCTGATGATGACGGTGAGAACGACCTGCTTACGATCAAGCTCTTTTCACATGATAACAGGAAAAAGAGATCCTGGAAGCTGAATATTTATCCTATAAGGGGAGGAAAACGGGAATCCCTTTTTATCAGTTTTTCAGGACAGGGATTAAAGAGCAAGCCCATTATCTGGGACGGGCGTTCTCCCAAAGGAGAGTTAGTGGAAAGCGCAATGGATTATGAACTTGAGCTGATGGTAGAAGATGTTCTGGGGAACACACAAACTGTTTCAAAAACACTCAATGTAGATATCCTGGTAATAAAGACGGATTACGGGTTAAAGATCAGGATAAGTAACATAGAATTTGAATACAATAAAGCAGAGCTGAGGGGTAATGCCTTTGACATTCTGGACAGGGTAATACCAAAATTAGAAAAATATCCCACGTATAAGGTCAGAATAGAAGGCCATACGGACAATATCGGTTCGGAAGAGTATAATCTCAAATTATCGGAGAAGAGGGCCAAATCTGTATTTGATTATTGCGTGGAGAATGGTATTTCATCTGACAGATTATCCATGAAAGGGATGGGATTTGTCAGGCCCGTAGCCCCTAACAGCAATCCCGATGGAAGTGATAATCCGGAAGGCCGTGCAAAGAACCGAAGGGTTGAATTTCTGCTTATCAAGCCCGGTGCCACAGTAAAGTAGTTTTAAGATCAAATATACATTTTTCCGGTGAATTTTAATGAACTCAAGATTATTTAAAAAATTGATCTATAACAGAACTAAAATAGTCGCTACTCTCGGCCCGGCTTCCCGCAGTAAAACCATGATCCGAAATCTCATTCTTGAAGGAGTAGATGTCTTCCGCCTGAATTTTTCTCATGGCTCTCATTCTGTCCATTTAAACACGATTCAAACGATCAATGCTATTAATAAAAAGCATGATCTCAATATACTTACATTAGTTGATCTCCAGGGACCCAAAATAAGGGTTGAGGAATTAAAGAAGGAGTTCGTACTGCTTGAAAAGAATAAAACAATTTCAATAGTTCCAAATGCAATAAAAGGAGACCAGGATAGGATCTCGATCACATATCATACACTATATAAGCATATCAAACGAGGTGAAAAAATACTCATAGATGACGGTAAAATAGAATTATCCGTTTTAGATATAAAAAAAAATGAAATTAAAGCAAAAATTAAAAATACCGGTATATTAACGTCCAGAAAAGGTGTGAATCTTCCCAATACAGAGTTAGATATACCGTCAATAACAGATAAAGACAAGGAAGATATAAAATTCTGCATTAAAAATAATATTAATATTATAGCATTATCGTTTGTCAGGGAAAAAAAGGATATAACTGCCTTAAAACAGTACATCAAAAAATTAACCGATAAAAAAATTATTATTATTGCAAAGATCGAAAAACCGCAGGCTGTAAAGAATATCATAGAGATCGTCAAAGAAACAGACGGGATCATGGTAGCCCGGGGTGATCTTGGTGTTGAAGTACAGCCTGAAAAGGTCCCTCTTATCCAGAAAAAATTGATAAAAACAGCAAATAAGTATCAAAAATTTGTTATTACTGCTACCCAAATGCTGGAATCCATGATAAACAACCCTACTCCGACCCGTGCAGAAACAACAGATGTCTTTAATGCTGTAATTGACGGAACCGATGCTGTAATGCTTTCAGGTGAAACAACGATCGGAAAATACCCTCTGAAAGCAGTTCAAATGATGAATAGAATACTGAAAAATGCAGAAAATTATTTGCTCAATAAAAAGGACCACTCAAATATGGCAGATGTAAAAAATAACCGTGAACAGATAGCTGATTCAATATTCCATATCTCAAAATCCATTAAGCCTAAAATCATCATTTCATTCACTAATTCAGGACAGACTGCTCAGATCCTTTCAAAGACAAAACCTTCTACTGTAATCATAGCCTTTACACCGGATAATTTTCTTATAAACAGATTATCCTTCTATTCCGGGCTTTTCCCTGTATATTTAAAGAGATTGAACGATACTGACAGCATGATAAAAGCAGCAAAAGACTTTTTATTTAAAAATAATCTGGTAAAAAAGAATGATAAAATAATTATTTCACTGGGAATTCCCATTAAAGAATTGCCCCATACTAATTCTCTTATTATCTACACGATATAGAGAATATTCATGTCAGTGGATCATAGATCCTCTTTAAGTAGAAATTACCCTTGCCTCGTCCTACAAGCCACAAATTCTTTCCCCAATACTGAGGCCATTTTTTCTTGTATCTCTCTTCATTTAACCTGTTAAACCGCTCCTGTTGTTCAGAAGGAAGGGTGCTTCTTGTACCCTTTAACGGATGCCAGATCAAACTTCCATAATAGATAACCACTTCATAGTTGTTTTCCAGGAGGTGATTATTAAAATCCCAGTCCTCGTAATTGGCTATCCCCTGATATTCTTCGTCAAACCATAATCCGTCTTCAAAAACTTTTCTTGGTATTATCCAGGGGCAGTCATTTCCTGTTCCATAATTATAGTGATTAATGTCCATGAATTTTTCTGCTTCCTCTCCCTCTGAATCATAAAAATTTTTCAGATCTACATAATCAAACTCTGTACCGTCGATCTGGCTTGGCTCCTTCCATATCGATCTCAGCTCTGATTGAATATAGAACCAGTTTGCAGGATGGATCTTTCCGCATTGAGAGTGCTTTTTGGAGAAATCAACAAGATTCTTTAACCAGTTATTTAAAAATAGCATATCATTATGGATCCAGCAGACATACTCTATCTGCCCGTTTTCCAGCAGATGCTTAACAGCCTGGTTCAATGCTTTTGCCAGGTTATTACCGGAATTATCAGCAATATATTTGATATTATTCTCCTCTGCCCACTCTCGGGTCCCGTCCTCTGAATGATTATCAATAATAAAAAACTCATACGGATAGCACGTATGTTCTTTCAGGGAGAGATATGCTTTCTTTGTTTTTTCCAGAAAATTATAAGTCGTCATGAATATTCCAACCATTGAATCGCTCCTTTTTTTATTCACATTTTTACTCTTTTTTATTTATCTCTTCAGCCAATTCAATACTTCCTTTTTTTCAATAAAGGCAAGACCAATAGCAGTATCAGCACCGCCATAATAAATATAATATTGTTCTTTATATTCCAATGCGCAGCAGCTGAAAACGACATTATTAACCGCACCTTTTTTTTCCCAGTCCAGTTCCGGCTCCATTATAAAAGAGTCATATCTTTTTAATACTTTGGCGGGATCATTAAGATCAAGCAAAGCAAGACCCAGCCTGTATACCTTCTTTTTATCAACACCATGATAAAACAGAAGCCAGCCATGTTCGGTCTTTAACGGCCCTCCATTAATGCCGATCTTGAATGACTGCCAGGAATTTTTTACTATCTGCATTAACAGTTTATTTTCCGACCATTCCTTTAAATCTTTCGAAAAAGAGAGATAAATATCTGGCATTCTCCTGTTCAGAAGCACATAATTACCATTGACCTTCTCAGGGAAGAGTGCCGCATCTTTATTATCTTTTTCATCAAAGAAAACCCCTTTTCGTTCGTAAGTAATAAAATTTTTGGTAGTGGCCATGCAAATCCTGACATCTTTACCGGAATACCCGGTATATAAAATATAATATTTATCATCAAATTTTGTGATCCTCGGATCTTCAACTCCCCTCTTCTCCTGTTCCCCGACTCCGGTAAATACCGGTTTATCCAGCCTAATAAAATCATGACCGTCTGTGCTTTGTGCATAACCAAATGATGATATGAATTTCGATTTATCAGCACTATCCGCAGCCCGGTAAAGCATGTGGAAGAGTATTCCGTCATATACAACAGAACAGTTAAAGACGGAAACACTTTCCCATGGATGATCAGGTATGGGAGAAAGAATAGGTTTATCTGAATATCTTTTTAATTTCATAATATCTCCGAGCCTAAAGTAGTGTGAATACTAAAAAAGTATATTGGTTTTAAAAGGAATATCAACTATTTTGAATATTTAAATTATGTTAAAAAGTTATTATTAAAAGAAGGTGAGTTCAGGATCTTTACTCCCTTATCTGACAAATGTGCCATTACTTCGATCCGCACTCCGCCGATATTTTCAATATAAATACCGGGTTCAATAGTGAAGACCATTCCTTTTTGAAAAAAATCATCCTTATTCCGGCTTATGGTCGGGGATTCATGAATATCCAAGCCCACACCGTGCCCCAAACTGTGAATCAAACCATCCTTAAATCCTCTTGCTATGATGAATTCATGGATCTTTCTATCAATATCTGAAGTTTTTGTATTTACTTTGATCATTGAAAGAGCCAGATCGATACTTTTTCTAACGGTTCTATATGCTTCATTCAGTAAATTATTTGTTTTACCCAGTTTAATTGTAACAGTAGTATCACTGTTATATCCATTGATGTTAGCTCCAAAGTCAATAATAACAAGATCATTTGGCCTGATCTTTTTATTGGTAGGATGTGCATGCGGAAGAGCACTTCTTTTACCGGAAGCAACAATGATGGGAAAAGAGATACCCGTTGCCCCATTTTTTTTCATGCAGTATTCCAGCTCGGTTGCAACATCTTTTTCGCTTATTCCCGGTTTTATCAGAGGCAGTACTTTCTGAAATGACATTTCTGCACAGAGAAGTGCTTTTCTGATCGAATTAACTTCCTCCGGAGATTTTAACCTCCTATATATCTGCAATTCTTCTGAACAGTCCACAGGTTTGATGTTGGTCTTATCGATGATACTTCTAATAAGATCGTATGGAATATTCCTCTCTTCTATCCCGAGTCTCTTTATTCTTTCTTTTTTTATAATATTGATTATTTCGTCTAATAATTTCTTCTGGTAGAATATTAATTTATAGCCTTTTTTTACTTCTTGACCAGACTGGACCTTATATCTGAAATCGGTTAAAAAATACCTGTATTTCGGGGTTATAAGAATAACAGCGGAACTGCCTGTAAATCCTGAAAAGTATCTGATACTGAAAAGATCGGTAATTAATAATCCGCTGATCTTTTTAAAGGTAAGGATGATACGCTCTGGAGAACTACTTCTTTTCATTCTTAATTGCTGAATTTACTGCTTTTGGTATCTCTTCTTTTATTTTCTGAGAATCTTTGATCCTTTCATCGATCGCTTCCCTATCTGTATTTCGATTCTCTTGAGAATAAACTGCATCCAGTTTTTCTGATATAGCCCGGTTAACATCATTCAATTTATTATTATTATTTTCTTTATTTTGATTGACCCGGTTGATCAATCTGTTGATATATGAAAAATCATATAATGTATATGTTACTTCTTTATATTCAATAACTTTTTCAGCGATCTCTATAACTTCTTTATCTTTGATAGTGCCGGTAACCTTCACCCTGATGGTCATTGATCCTGTTTTCGTTTTAGAAGGAATAATGGACCATCCGGTATCTTTGCTCTCTTCTTTCTTTAAAGTTGCCAGGTTTTTAAATGAATTCTCATTAAAATTCAGTTTCAACCCGTCAGGAGGAAGGATCATTTCGGCTTTTACATTCTTTATCTCATATTTAGAAGTATTTTTAATATTTGCCGTCACTTTTACAGCTT
This sequence comes from Spirochaetota bacterium, assembly GCA_018817865.1. Taxonomy (GTDB): domain Bacteria; phylum Spirochaetota; class JAHITG01; order JAHITG01; family JAHITG01; genus JAHITG01. The sequence continues at coordinate 477 of JAHITG010000234.1, read as the reverse complement.
CTCCTGTAGTAACGGAAGGCCCGCCTAAAGTGATCTGAATAACTTTCGATGTGGGGATCGCTTCCTTTGCCATTAGCCCGTAATATGTCTTAATTGTATAGTTCTCATTCGGCTTCAGCTTACCGATCGGCCAGTACATCGCCAGAGCACTGTCCAGTGGCCCGATTACAGAACGGCGGAAGCTCCTGCCGGATTTAATGCTGAAATCCCATAAATACTTATTAAATCGTTCCCAGCTGGCAAAAATCAGCATCGAAGGAACTGGAGACCCCGGAAGTCGTAAAGTACCCTGGGCAATTACGGAAGGTTTTTCAAGATCATCATAAGAATAAACTAAAAACACGTCTTTTCTTTTTTTACTAGCTGTTTTCATTTTCTAATCCATATGCCTTATCAAGCAGTTTCTGTTGTGTTACTTTATCAACTTCATGATCCAGTAAATTCTCTTCTCTTAATTCCTTTAAACTCTTAAAATGT
>JAHITG010000233.1 GCA_018817865.1 Spirochaetota bacterium | reverse complement strand
TGTAGAAACAAATACAGAATGTCACACTTAATGTCTAATACAAAATGTCACTTTGTTCTCCAACAGTTATATTGTTTTAACTCAACTATTGGAGAAAGAGATGGAAAAATATCTAATTACAGAGGAAGACATGAAAAGGTTTGAAATTTTAAAACAAGTAGCAGACAAACAAATCACTCTTAAAGCAGCCAGCTTTCTTTTAGAAGTAAGCTATAGACATTCAATTAGATTATTAAAAAAACTTAAAGAGGAAGGTCTAAATGGTTTGATTAAGAAATATAATAATAAACATAAAAATAAAAAAGTGCATGACTTTCTATCCAAGCAAATTATTCAATTAAAACAGGATATATATTTTGATTTTAATCTGCACCATTTTCATGATAAACTGATATTAGATCACAATATAAAACTTTCTATTGAAACGATCAGACAGCTGCTGATAAAAAATCAATTACATCATCCAAAGAAACGTAGAAAAATATATCGCAGAAGAAGACGTATGCCAAAAGCTGGTTTAATGGTACAAATGGATTCATCTCATCATCACTGGATTAAACATGTTAAAACTAAATGGTATCTAATCGCTGCAATTGATGATGCTACAAATGAAGTTGCTGTAGCTGAATTTGGACCTCATGACACCACATATGCCAATATGGCTATAATTAGGCGTTTAATTGAGAAAAGAGGGGTGTTCGAAGCTCTGTATGTGGATAAAGCCTCTCATTTTGTAACAGTAAGACACAAGGGCCTTCATCAAGATATTGAAGATCAACATAAAGAAACAAATATTCAACAGGCTCTAAAGGATCTTAACATTTCCCTTATCACAGCTAATTCCCCCCAGGCTAAAGGGCGAATAGAAAGACTGTTTAGATTTTTTCAGGACCGTTTAATCAAAGAATTAAGAATAAAAGGGATATTAAGTTATAAAAAGGCTAATGAGTTTTTGAGAAATGATTTTTTGCCCTGGTATAACAAAAATTATACACACAAGGCAAAAAGTATATATAAAGCTTTACCGGAAAATATAGATTTAAATAAGATATTTACAATCCGGGAATGGAGAAAAGTAAATAAAGATAATACGATAACTTTTAATAATGAAATTATCCAATTACCGCCCAATAAAATGACCTTATCATATATTAAAGCATGGGTGGAGATACGGGTTCAGGAAGATCAAAAAGCATATGTCTTTTACAAAAGTAAATGTATTTATCAAACAAAGCTAAAGAAACCGGTAAGAGAAATTGATCTCGAAAAAAGAGAACGGGTTTTAAGTAAAAAAATTATTGCTTAAATATTTAAATGTGACATTTTGTTTTTGTTAAAAAGTGACATTTTGTATTAGATATAACATAAGTTTAATTTATATCAGTTGAAAAAAATCATATACAAACGGTTGTCCAATGAAAAAAATTTAAAAAACCATGTAAGATCAAGGTGATTGTATCTGTTTGATGAGGGTTTGAAAAAAGTCATTTAATTTTTGAAGGTTGCCCGGGATGGAGCTGCTTTTATACTTGTACGTATTTTTATCCACCTTCATGTTGATCCTGTATTCTTCTCCCGGATTCATTTTTCCGGAAAGTTCATTTTTAACAGGGGCTGTCAGACCCTGAGGCGGAGTCGGGGTGATCAGTTCTTCAAGCAGGGAAATTTCATCAATTGAAAGCATCTTGATCCCGGTCTTCCTGTTTGACATTTGTGCTGTATTCAGTACTGCTGTTCCGGATGGTTCAATGGAGAGAATAGTGGAATTGGAGCTACCGGCGGAATTATAATGTATCTCAGGCAGCTGAACGGTCCGGCTGTCTTTGTTTTTCGGTTTGATCTGTGAGAGTGTCCTGTACAGTTTATCCAGGTAATTCCTGATCCTGATCTCTCCCTTTCTGGTTACCGTGAAATCTCCTTGAGTTGTTTTTATGATCCTGTATTCCCGGCCTCTACTGAGTTTCCGGTAAGTTTCCGCTGTTTTTTCTTTTAGTATACCGGGTTGGGAGAGTAGGGATACAAGCTGCAGGATCTTTTCCCTGGAAGCTACCCAATGTCTTTTTCCCTGTATATAAGGGCATCCGAATCCGGATTTGGAACGGCTGAATGTGACCATATAGCCGTTTGCATAAAGTGCTATATTACAAGTTCCCCCTTTATAAGAGGAGTGCCCGAATAAGACAGAACTGAACTGTCCCTTCTCTTTTATTTCCAGGCCTTCAATATTCTCCTCTTGAATTGTGTTGCTTCTCGACAAGCCGGGTAGCAATAACAGCATGCATAGCAGTATAATAGTATTAGATCTCATATCAATTCCTTGTTTAATGGATATAATAATACAAATTGATTTTATTGTCAATCATTATAATAACACCATTATATTGACAAAATAATTAAGCATGCTATATTGAATTGTAATATCAATTCATTCTGTGATCAGGAGGAAAACAATGTCAAAAAAAATATTTATCATCAGTCTGGCCCTTGTTATTTTTATCGTATCATGTGCCACATTTGATCCTTCTTTGTTTAAAAAGAAGCCCACAGCCCAGATCGAAAAAGTGGATATTGCCTCTATCAGCCTCAGGGATATTACGCTTGTTTTTGATGTTAAGATCTCCAATCCTTATCCTTTAGGTATTAATTTATCAAAAGTCTCCTCCCGGTTCATTATTGAGAAGAAACAGCTTTTTGATACCAGCACAAAAGATGAGCTTAAAATACCTGCTAATAACAGTGCTGTTAATCCTATCACGGTGAATTTAAAATACCAGGACATCATTGACATTGTTAAGGACTACAGTAAAAAGGATGAACTTGATTGCACAGTAGAGGGAGATATTGTACTGGCTGTTCCAAAGACCGGTATTCCAGGTGTACCGGAAAGTTATACTTTCCCTTATAAGGTGAATAAGACGATCCCTACCATAAAACCCGTTATCAGTATTAAAGATTTTAAAATAGAGAAACCATCCTCTGAAGAGATCATCGCAGCGGTCAAGAACAGCAGTAAAAATTTAAGTTTTACAACAGCCCTGCAGGTCATTAACGATCTTCTTTCCGGGAATTTTGATAAGGCTTTCAGTAAAGTAGGTCCTGAAGATCTGGATCTCTTTTTTGGCGTAAATTTCAAGATCGAGCTTAAGAACAATACAAAGACAAAAATCAACTTTAACGAGTTCAATTATGACTTCTTTTTAAATACGGATAAAATGATAACGGGCAAGACAACGGATATCACGACAAAGGATAATACTTCAACCCTTAATATTCAGAATAAAATAAGTTTAAAGACATTCAGTAAATCCATTACCATGGCTTTAAAGAGCAAAAAAGGGGATTTTCATCTGAAAGGGGAGACTGCGATCAAATTACCTGATACGATCAAGAAAGAGCCTTTAAAGCTTCTTTTTGATGAAAAAGGAAGTGTCGAGATCGGAACAAAATAAGAGAGTTCGATCAGGGTGTGTTCATTATCCTGCTTATGTGAACATTTTTAGCGGTTTTTCAGTCTCTTCATGAATTACATTTTTCAGTATTAATGCAACATACCGTCTCAGGCTCAATCCGTTTCTTTTCGCCAGCTGCTGCAGTTTTGCGATCTCTCTTGCACTTAAACTGGTTGAACTGCTCTCTATGGGTATTTCAAATCTGATGACACCGCTGCCGATCTTTCTTCTTCTCATAAAAATATCCTTATGAATTATTTTTGATTAAATTAATCAAATTATATTTTATTATCGGTTAGAATTTAAAAAGTTTAAAGAGCATATATGCAAAACGCATGATTATAAGCATGCGTTTTGCATTATAAAAGCAATGTTAAAACATAAAAAGTGCATTGAACAAATGCACTTTTTATGTTTTTTCGGGTATAACTTTTATAAAAAAGCAGGGTGGAAAAACTAAAATCTATCATAAGAATACATTTTAGTTTTTATTCGTATAAATCTTTTTTAAAAAATATTTGATTTTTAAATTCTATTAAGTATTATTATTAAACAATTTATTATTAAGAGGGAGGCCTATGAAAAAGTTAATAGTTCTATGTATGATCCTGAGCGTTTCATTCTTCTTTTTTTCAGGATGCGCGTCAACCGGCAAGAGGCTGGATGCTAACAAAGATATTGTTGCGGATTCAGGAGAACTTACCAGGATTGAGCTGGAAAGATCAGCCGAAAGGCTTGCAAAAGATATCGGGGCTCATTTTAAAAAGAACCCCAATAAGAATGGTGTTTTTGTTGCGTTGCTTCCGACAAAGAATAATACTTCAGAACAGCTCTCTACAGATGTGTTTGATAACAATCTGGTAGGTGCTTTAAGAAAAAACGGTGTTTATACGATTCGTACCGAAACACGTGATCAGGCTTTAAGTGAGATCCAGTTCAGCATGACCGGTTTAACTGAAAAACCGCTTTCTTTAGGAACGATGAAGAGTCCCAATTATTTTATTAAAACGGATATTCTGGAGAATATGTTCAAACATGGCGGGGACAAGATCGTTGAGCAGGTTATTAATACAGAGCTGATCGAACTGGCTACACAGATCGTTATCTGGAGTGATAAATCTGTTTACAGGAAACAGGCAGTTTCCGGCGGCGGGGTTGGCTGGTAATAATGTAGATAATGAACAGAAATAAAAGAACATTTATTTCTTTATTTATCCTGCTTTTTGTTTTTTTTTCGTGCTCTTCTGATAAGCTTAAAAAGTGGGCCGATGCGGAAGTTTTTTTTTATACGGGTAAATACACATCCGCCGTTGATGAGATCAGAGACCTGACAGAAGATGCAGGAGAAAAGGACAGGCTTCTTTTTCTGATGGAAGCCGGTGTGATCCTGCACTCCATGGGGGAATACAAAAAAAGCAATCTTGCACTCGATGACGCCTATAAAATGGCGGAAACTATCAAAACCAGTATCTCCAAGGAAGCCCTCTCCTTTTTCTTAAGTGACAGGAATTCCAATTTTACCGGAGAAAATTTTGAACGGGTACTTCTCCAGTTCTATAAAGCCTTGAATTATATTGAAATGAATGATTACGCAGCGGCGAAACGATCATTCCGCAAGTTGGATTACGACCTCAAGACCATGAAATTTGAGGATGATAAATATAAACAGAACCTGGCGGCCCGGTATCTTGATGGCATCATTTCTGAAAGCCTGGGAGAGTATAACGATGCCCGTGTTCAGTACGCGAATATGGAAAAGATAGACCCCAATATCAAGAATGAGATGCTGGCCGCGAAATATGTTCTTGCTGTTAAAGAGAAGGATGCCCGTGATAAATCAAGATTCAGCGGCGGGTCGGTCTATCTGAAAGCTTTTAATAAAAATCTGGAAAGGACACCCTATGATCCGAATATGGGTGAGATGGTCATTATCCACCAGGCCGGAAAAGCCCCGGCCAAGAGGTCCCGGGGGATGATCTTAAAGGGAGATGAATTTTACCTTGCATTACGGGCAGCAGTTCAGGTTGCCGTGGTTGCTAAAGGAGGTACGATCTCCACGACGGCAGTTCTTGCCATGATGGGAACGGCAGACAATCCGATCCCGATCTATAAGAAGAGGGATGAAACAGGGGCAGAGACCATCACTGTTCTGGTGAATGGAAAAGATATGGGTAAGAGCAGGATCTTTAATGATTATGCCGAAACAGCCCTGAATAATTATAATGATAATTATGCCAAGCTTATTACAAGAAATGTCGCTTCTATTGCTACCAAGGTCGTATTAGCAGCTCTGGCTGCAAAAGCGGTCGGTGATAAAGCCGAAGAGAAGGGCGGTTTCCTGGGCGGCAGTTTGGGGAGATTACTTGTAGGAGCCGGGGCAGGAAGGGCCGTTGCAGCTACCGTAAAACCGGATCTGCGATGCTGGAGGCTTTTGCCGTCTAATTATCAGATAAAGCGGATCTTTTTAGAGCCGGGAGAATATACAGTAGATTTTGTTTTTTCCAATAGCAGGGTTTTAACCACACAAATACCGGATAAAGTGGTGATCAAGAAGGGACAACCGACATTTTTGAATTTTAGAAGTATGTCAATGTTCGATAAGAACAAAGATTAAAATAGAGCTTTTCCTTTATTCTTCTTTTTTAAAAGGTGATATTTTTCCCGCTTTCCTTATTTTATTTAAAAGAGAAATAAAAAGAATTATTAATAACAGAAAAGCCATAAGTACTATCATTCCGGACTTTTGCATGAGTAAAAAGTCATAAAGCCCGTGAAAGAACGAAGCCAGAAGTAACCCTTTGAAAATTAGGTATTTTTCCTTCTCTTTATTGAATTTTGCCAGGCCCAGATAATATCCGGCAGTTCCGGAGAAGAGAGCATGAGCCAGTGTTGCAGTAACTGCCCGCAGTACGATCACTTTTGTTCCAAATTCGATCATATACCCTACATTTTCAATGGAAGCAAATCCCAATCCTGCAGCGATACAGTAGATGATCCCGTCCATCGGTTCGTTGAATTCTTTTGAATTATAAATGCTTTTTTTAACGACAATATATTTTGCGTATTCTTCTACAGGGCCTACTATAAAAAAATAAAAGAACATAAGGTAGAGGTAGGGAGAGATAATTCTTAGCGGAGATACAAATCCTTTTAATAATGATTCAATGATGGCTACTGGAACAGCTATGATAAGACCAAGCAAGAAAGCCCGTATTATCAGTTTTTTAGGTTCCGGTTCGAATTTATCTTTTTTATAAAAATAATAAAGCCAGAAAAGCCCCGGTGCAAATCCTAAAATTAAATAATGCATTTGATCTTCATAAACTTTTTTCTATCCGTTTTTATTTTACAATAATAATGAATTTAAACAAAAAGTCAAATAAGGTGCCAGGTTGTAACGAAAAGAACCGGGACAGGTACATATTGTACCTGTCCCGGTTCTTTTAAAAAATCTTTAGGATTGGGGTTGACATTTCGAATACAGTTATTATCTTCTACTAAGGGAATAGAATACAAGAAAAAGGAAGTTCAGTAATTTAACCGGGAATGCTTCAAGCATTTTAAATTACATTATTTCAGGATATTTTAGGTGAGCTTGTGTTGGAAACACTTGTTTTAATATAGACCAAGTTATTATATGGTAATGAAGGAGAAAAACAATGAAAAAGAGTGTTACAAAGCGGAAAGTGAAGAGACCGATCTTCGTTTTTAAAAAGCTGAATATAAAGAAAGAGTATAAGAATATTCTTGTTGTTATTATTCCTGCTGTGGTCATTCTGTTTGCGTTGTATACCTGGCAGGAAAAAAGACATGTTACAAGGCTGGCCTCGGTTATTTCAGAAATGACAGCTATTAAAGACGGCTTGGATTGGGACCAGATGGGGGAGCAGGAGAAGAAATCAAAATACAGGCAGATAATGATAAGAATACTTTCTGTTTACGGATTTGAATATGATTCTCAATTTAAGAAAGCCATGAATAATGATGAAAAGATCAAGTATATTAATTTCAACTTCGATGTGGCCAATCGCCTGAATTTCGGATTATTTGATGTGCCCATTATTCATCAGATGGAGACTTCTTTTAATCCATACGCACAGGGGGCTTTTGATGAGATCGGTATGGGCCAGATAAAATACGGTACAGCTCTTTTAGCAGAGCGATTGTTAAAACTGATGCCTGCCGGCCTCCAGAAACTGCTTGATTTTAAATTGAATAACCGGCAGGACCTGTTTGATCCTATTGTTAATACAAAAGTGACATAC